>QBZF01000005.1 GCA_003282425.1 Prochlorococcus sp. AG-335-A05
CGAAAATACCTAAAAATAATGAGGCTAAAACATTTACTATTAATATATTATTAGAATAGAATGTTTTATCTTTCCCAGATATATATTTTATAAACATTCTTACAATCAACCCGAAGGTACTTCCTGCTAAAATATAAATAAAACCATCTAATTCCAATCTCTATATTTTAATCCAACCTCTTTTAGTTCTATTAGGATGTTCAATAAATTGATTTGTTAGCAATTCTACTCGTGCCCAAGTATCATTTTTTTTGACTACCCATTTTTGTAAAACTGCTAATGAAGAACCGGTATCAAGAACCAACAATTTTTTTGCGTTATTTTTAGGAAAAGTATAAAGTGAACAATTTGAATTTAATATGATTTCTTTGGAATTATTAAGAATATTATATTCATTTAAATCCCTTTGTATTCCTCCTGCAGGTAATGTAATTGGGCCAATTAGAGCAAATCCGATTAAACAAATATTTTTTATCACATTTTTCATCATATATCTAATGTCGCCATATCTAAATTCGCACTATGAGTTTCAATAAACTCTCTTCTTGGTGCCACTTTATCTCCCATCAAAATATTGAATATTCTATCTGCTTCTAGAGCATCTTCAATTTCTACTCTTTTCATCATTCGTGTCTGAGGATTCATTGTTGTATCCCATAATTGTTTAGGCATCATTTCACCTAAACCTTTAAATCTTTGAATATTATAGTTAGCTTTTTCTCCAAAATCCTCTATAGTTTGCTTCAATTGATTTTCGTTATAGCAATATTTATGATTTTTTCCTCTTTCAACTTTATATAAAGGGGGACATGCAATGTATATAAAACCTTTTTCAACGAGATCCCTTTGATATCTATAAAAAAAAGTTAATAGTAATGTTCTAATATGTGCCCCATCTACGTCTGCGTCAGTCATTATTACAACTCTATGATACCTTAGAGAATCTACATTAAACTCTTCACC
Organism: Prochlorococcus sp. AG-335-A05; assembly: GCA_003282425.1. Lineage (GTDB taxonomy): Bacteria > Cyanobacteriota > Cyanobacteriia > PCC-6307 > Cyanobiaceae > Prochlorococcus_A. Next base: position 964 of record QBZF01000005.1, read on the forward strand.
CTTTATACCCAATCCCAAAGCAGTGATTAGTGATTGAATTTCTGTATTTTTATATATTTTTGCATCATCCGTTTTTTCAATATTTAATATTTTTCCTCTCAAAGGTAAAATCGCCTGGAATCTCCTATCTCTTCCTTGTTTAGCTGAACCTCCAGCGGAATCACCCTCAACTATATAAATCTCTGCACCAGAGGGATCTCTTGAACTGCAATCTGCCAATTTACCAGGCAAAGTTGAACTCTCAAGAACACTTTTTCTCCTAACTAAGTCCCTCGCTCGTTTGGCTGCTTCTGCCGCATTAAAAGATTGAATTGCCTTTTCTAGAATTAAATCAAAAACATTAGGATTAAATTCCATATATTTTATTAATGATTCTCCTATAAGCGAATCAACAATCCCTCTCACTTCAGTATTTCCCAATTTTGTCTTTGTTTGACCTTCAAATTCCGGTTCTGGAACTTTTACAGATAATACGACTGTCAAACCTTCTCTAATATTTTCTCCTGACAAATTTTTATCAACTTCTTTTCTTTTACCTCTTTTTTTCGCGATAGCATTAAAAGTTCTAGTCAATACAGTTTTTAAGCCGTCTATATGTGTGCCGCCATCTATTGTTCTGATATTATTTGCAAATCCCAATATATTATCTGAATAAACATCCGAGCACCATTGCATAGCTGCCTCAACGTAAACATTATCTTTTTGTGAATCGACATAAATAACATCAGAGTGAATAGATTCCTTTTCTTTATTTATATACTCAACATATTCTTTAATGCCACCATCATATAAGTAAATTTCTTCTTTGAAAGAACCATCCGATAAATTTTGCCTCTCATCTCTAAATATAATTTTGACACCACCATTAAGATAAGCCAATTCTCTTAATCTTGAGGATAAAAGCGCATAATCAAATTCAATACCATCAGTAAATATCGATGTATCTGGCTTAAAACAAATTGTTGTACCTTTTCTTAATGGTTTATTTTGTTGTTTTTGGGATTTTAATTCACCTTTTGCAATTCCTTTCTCAAATCTTTGATTAAACTCATTGCCATCTCTTAAAACAGTAACATGCACCCACTCACTAAGAGCATTAACAACAGAGATTCCGACACCATGTAATCCACCAGAAACCTTATATCCACCACTTCCAAATTTTCCCCCTGCATGAAGAACAGTAAGAACAGTTTCCAGAGCACTTTTACCTGTTCTTGGATGTATATCTGTAGGAATACCCCTGCCATTATCTGAAATCAAAGCTGATCCATCTTCTTTAAGAACTATCTCAATATGATCACAATGACCAGCAAGGGCTTCATCTACAGAATTATCTACGACTTCATATACGAGATGATGAAGCCCTCTTGGACCAGTAGAACCAATATACATTCCTGGTCGTTTACGAACAGGTTCTAAACCCTCTAAAACCTGTATCTGATCAGCACCATAGTCATTGGAGATTTTATTAGATCTTTTTTCCTCACTCATTTAATATAAAAAATAAAATAAAACTTTTAAAATGTTATTTTTAAAAGGTGTTTCATTAAATTTACCATCGGTACAAGAGAAAGGCTTGAAGTAAATGCAAAATTTAACCACTTTAATTATATGAATCGAATATTTCTTCCAAAAAATCACATATGTTCCAACCAAAACCATTAGTAATAGTTTTAATCGGGCCTACAGCGAGTGGCAAAACTGAGCTAGGAATCGAAATTGCTAAATATTTTAATCTTAATATACATAATGTCGACTCAAGACAACTTTATCGATTTATGGACATTGGTACAGCAAAGCCAACTAAAGAACAACAAAAAACAATAAAGCATTTTTTAATAGATCTTGAGGAACCCTCTATCCAAGTAAATGCTAAACAATTTCAAGAAATTGCTACCAAATCAATAAATCGAGAACTAAATCAAAAAAGAATTCCTTTTCTCATAGGCGGAAGCGGGCTATATATGAATTCAATAATAAAGGGATTCTTTGCTCCGGATGTGCCCCCTCAAAAAGCTTTAAGATCACAATTCGAAAAACTAGGGCAAGAAAAATGTTGGGAACTTTTAAAAATTTGTGATCCTGTCTTAACAAAAAAAATCAGTTACGCTGATCAAGTAAGAACGATAAGAGCTTTAGAAGTCTTTTATGTAACAGGCAAACCAATATCCTCTCAAAAATGCCAGAACCCTCCCCCATGGAAAATATTAGAATTAGGTCTATATAGAGAAGATTTAAAAGAACGTATTTTTAAAAGAACAAAAAATATGTTTGAATTTGGAATTATAGACGAGACCAAAAAGATTATTAATCAATATGGATCAAATTTACCTTTACTAGAAACAATTGGATATAGGGAAGCCAAGGATGTAATAAAGGAAAATTTAAAAATTGAAAAAGCTATTGAAATAACTACAACAAAAACAATCCAATTTGCCAAGAGACAAAAAACATGGTTCCGTAATAAAAACAATCCAATATGGCTTAATAACAAAAACCTACTAAAAGATGCAATAATCAATATAAAGTATGCATTACGCTAACTTTATAAAATAAGTAGATCTTTTTCATCATCAAAACAATCATTTTTAAAAAACTGAATGCCACCACGTCCACGCTTTGATCGCCGCGCTCCTGTTAGAGAGCTCCCAAATATTAACGAAAGAATAAAATATCCTCAACTAAGAGTTGTTGATTCAGATGGGAAACAACTAGGAGTCATTGATAGAATAAAAGCGCTAGAAATTGCTGATCAAAGAGGACTTGACTTAGTTTTAGTAAGCGAGAAAGCTAATCCGCCTGTTTGTAGGATAATGGATTACGGAAAATATAAATTTGAACAAGAGAAAAAAGCAAAAGAAACAAAGAAAAAATCTCACCAAACTGAAGTTAAAGAGGTGAAAATGAGATACAAAATTGATAAACATGATTATGACGTAAGAATAGGTCAAGCTGTGAGATTTTTAAAATCAGGCGATAAAGTTAAATGTACAGTTTTTTTTAGAGGTAGAGAAATTCAGCACTCGAATTTAGCAGAAACACTCCTTTTAAAAATGGCTGATGATTTAGAAGAACAGTCAGAAGTTCAACAAAGGCCAAAAAGGGAAGGTAGAAATATGATTATGTTTTTAAGTCCCAGAAAAACACCTTTAATAAAAAAAGAAGAAGGGTAAATTTAGGCAATTTAACAATACGAAATTCATTCAAAAATTTTGATGGATGTTAAAATATCACATATAGACATTAAAGAAATTTATTAGGTTTTTTCTAAAGTGAGATTTCATATTCAACAAGAAATTGATATTCCGTCATCTACACAGTTATATAATCAAATTTGCTTTGCGATTGCAGCTAGATATTATCCTCCAGGTCATCGCTTGCCTAGTACTAGACAATTAGCTATGCAAACAGGATTGCATCGCAATACTATAAGTAAAGTTTATAGACAACTCGAAACGGATGGAGTGGTTGAGGCGATAGCAGGATCAGGGATTTATGTGAGAGATAATCTTAAAAAAGGAGATCTTAAAAAATCTTTTAATTCAAAAAATAATTTAAATACAACTCCTGACCTAGAGACAAAAAAAGCAGTAGACAAATTAATCAAACTTGGATGCACTCTTCAAGAAACAAGAAATCTGTTGACAAATGAAATTGATTGGCGTATTAAATGTGGATCAAGAATAATAGTTAGTACCCCTCGGGAAGATATAGGTGCTTCTATGTTAATTGCAGAAGACCTTTCTCCAAACATAAACGTCCCAGTAGAAGTTGTCCCTATGGAAGAATTAGAAAAAGTTCTTTGCAACTCAAATAATGGGACAATTGTCACGAGTAGATATTTTTTACAACCCTTAGAAAAATTAGCGAAACAATATAGGGTTAGAGCTATTGCTGTTGATTTGAGCGACTTTCAGAAAGAATTAAAAATTATCAAAGAATTAAAACCTGGTATTTGTGTAGGTATTGTAAGCATCAGTCCTGGCCTATTAAGAGCTGCAGAAATCATCATACATAGCATGAGAGGAAGTGATATAGTAATTATGACTGCCATTTCAGACAACAGTAGTAGATTATTAGCCCTTTTAAAAGCTTCCAATTATATAGTTTGCGATGGACCTAGTTTATCTGTTATTGAAAATACTCTTTTAAAAAATCGTTCTCAATTGATGAGAGTACCACAAATTATATGTGCAAAGAATTATTTAAGCATAAAAACTATAAATCATTTAAAAACCGAAATAGGAGTAATTAATTAATTCATCATGCTAAGAACTTTCAAGTCAGATATTGAAATAATAAGAGAGAGAGATCCTGCAGCTAGAGGAATTTTAGAAATTTTTCTTTGCTATCCTGGTTTCCAATCAATTATCGTTCATAGGTTTACCCATAAATTATGGTTATTAAAGTTACCCTTAATTCCGAGAGTATTAAGTCATTTCAATAGATTATTAACAGGAATAGAAATACATCCAGGTGCCAAAATCGGGAAAAAAGTTTTTATAGATCATGGCATGGGTGTTGTCATAGGCGAAACAGCTGAAATTGGTAATAACTGCTTACTTTATCAGGGAGTTACATTAGGAGGAACTGGTAAAAGTCATGGCAAAAGGCATCCGACATTAATGGAGAATGTTGTAGTTGGGGCAGGAGCAAAAGTTCTAGGCTCAATAATAATTGGACAAAATACTAGAATTGGCGCAGGTTCAGTCGTTGTTCGTAATGTCGAAGAAAATAGTACTGTTGTTGGAATACCAGGAAGAGTAGTTCATCAAAGTGGTGTAAAAGTTAATCCCTTAGCACACTCTGCTTTACCAGACGCTGAAGCTAATGTAATTAAAAATTTAATGGATAGAATAGATCAGCTTGAAAACCAAATCCTTAAACTACAAAATACACTTCAATGTTTGGTAAATTCAGAATCTAATGATATTTCTAAAGTTGGCAATGCACAAAATCTAAAAGACAAAGAAATAATAGAATTCTTAGGAGATAACTAATTGCGAATTAATTATTAGTTTCTTTTTCACTTTTAGGTTGAAACATAAACATTGAATAAATGACATTTCTTCTCATATTAGTCATCATTTCAAGAAACATATCATAACCTTCGTTTTTATATTCAATCAAGGGGTCCTTTTGTCCATAACCTCTTAATCCCACAGATTCTCTTAAAGAATCCATCGCTTGAAGATGTTCTCTCCATAAATTATCAATTTGTTGAAGTATAAAAAACCTTTCAGCTTCCCTCATTAAACCTGGACGAAATTTCTCTATTTGAGCCTCCTTCAAATCATATGCAATACGTAATTGCTCTTGGAGATAATTTTTTAATTCTTCAATAGATAAGACACTAACATCTTCTGATTTTAGATCATTTAATAAATAAATAAATTCTTTTACTTTAGAAATCAATTGATCAATGTTCCATTCTTCTGGAGGTAAATCAGGATTGATATAAGCTTCTACAATTTCTTCCATTGTTCTTTCTCCATACCCTATGACTTGTTTCTTCAAATCATTACCTTTTAGAACTCTCAATCTCTCATTATAAACCGCTTTTCTTTGATTATTCATTACCTCATCATATTCAAAAACTTGTTTTCTGATGTCATAATAATAAGTCTCAACTTTCTTCTGTGCACTTTCTAAAGATCTAGTAAGCATACCTGACTCAATAGGCATATCTTCATCTACCCTAAAAGCGTTCATTAGGTTTGCTACCCTATCTCCTCCAAATATCCTTAATAGATTATCTTCCAAAGATAAAAAGAATCTGGTACTTCCAAGATCTCCTTGTCTACCTGCCCTTCCTCTAAGTTGATTATCAACTCTTCTTGACTCATGCCTTTCAGTTCCAATGACATGTAGACCTCCAGCATTCCTAACATTTTCTTCTTCATGAATTAATACCTTTTCATATTCATTTTTCACCTCTGATAAAGATTCTCTCAAAGATTGTATTAGTTTATCTTCAGTTGGAGCTTTTTCAGCAGCAGTAGCGATTTTATCGTCTAATTCCAGAATAGTTAAGCTTCTATCTCCCCAATTTTTTACAAGTTCATTGGATAATAAAGATAGTTTTCTTTTAATATCTTCGCCTAACTGACATGGGAAAAGACTTACTACACCACTTTTAGTATTTTTATTTGTAATTGAGTCAACATTTGCAGAAAATCCTCCCCCAGATTTTGAATTTCTTTGTTGAGGTATTGGCGGTTTATGCTCATTATCTGGCTTAACGAGTAAGGGCATTAAAGTCTCTTTTAATTTTAGCCTTGCCATATAGTCGCTATTACCACCAAGAATAATATCAGTCCCTCTTCCCGCCATATTTGTTGCGATAGTGACGGCACCTGATCTACCAGCCTGAGCTACGATTTCCGCCTCGCGTTCTACATTCTCTGGTTTAGCATTTAGCAAATTATGTGGGATTTGCTGCTCGAAAAGAAGTGTACTTAATAACTCACTTTTTTCGACACTTGTTGTACCTACTAAAACAGGTCTACCGTTCCCATGTATTTCTGCTATCTCATTAGCGACCGCTTTCCATTTTCCAAGCTCTGTTTTAAAAACTTGATCAGCCCAATCTTTTCTCTTCCTTATCTGATTAGTTGGAACAACTGTTGACTCTAATTTATAGGTTTTTTCAAATTCCACCTCTTCGGTCTTGGCAGTTCCTGTCATACCAGCCAATCCTGGATATAAAAGGAAAAAGTTCTGATACGTTATAGATGCTAATGTTTGAGTCTCAGGTTGAATTTTAAGACCTTCTTTTGCTTCGATTGCCTGATGTTGTCCATCACTCCATCTTCTTCCAGACATAACCCTTCCAGTAAATTCATCAACTATTACTGCTTCATCTTTTTTAATAATGTAATTTACATCTTTAACGAATAATTCTTTAGCTTTTAAAGCATTAGTAATGTAATGAGCCCACGGGTCTTTTGGATCGTATAAATCATTAACCTTCAAGGCCTCTTCACATTTAGCAAATCCTTGATCAGTTAATATGCAACTACGTTGTTTTTCGTCAACTTCATAATCACCCTCTGGATCAATTCCATCTTTACTCAACTCTTTCGCCTTAATGAGAGACAATGATAATTCTGCCGCTTTTTGATATTTTTCTTGTGGCCTTTCAATTTGACCAGAAATTATTAGAGGAGTTCTTGCTTCATCAATTAAAATTGAGTCTACTTCATCTATAACGCAATAATTGAATTTTCTTTGAACTACTTCTTCGATTTCAGTAGCCATGTTATCTCTCAAATAATCAAAGCCTAATTCAGAATTAGTGGCATAGGTTATATCACATGCATAGTTTTTTTTCCTTTCAGAAGGACTCATATCTTGCTGAATTAGACCAACTGATAAGCCCAAAAAACGATGCACTTGTCCCATCCACTCAGCATCTCTTCGAGCTAAGTAATCGTTCACAGTAACAACATGTACACCTTTACCAGTTAAAGCATTGAGATAACAAGGTAGCGTTGCAACGAGAGTTTTACCTTCTCCAGTTTTCATCTCAGCAATTTGTCCTTCATGGAGAACCATCCCACCAATTAATTGCACATCAAAATGACGCATTTCTAAAACTCTTTTACTTGCTTCTCTGACGATTGCAAAAGCTTTTGGTAATGTTTCTTCTAATAGTTCTTTTTGTTTTTTAATATTTAACTCTGATGAAATATTTGATTTAAGATTATGAGTTTCATTCCGCAATTCATCATCAGTTAATATGGATACATCTTCTTCTAATAAGTTTATTTCTTCAACTATTGGTTGATATCTCTTTAACTTTCGTGTATTCGGGTCTCCCAACAAAAGTTTGAGCATAATTGTTTTTCCTCTAAAAAATTTATCCTATTACAACCATTATAAATTAGTGCGTTACAACTAAATGAGCAAATCCTATATCTCTTTATTTTTTTAAAAAGAAATTGATTAAAGTGTTAAATCAAAGTTACCAAAGAAGTTATTACATTTCTCTCAAAATTCTAGAATTTCCAAACTTATGAAACCAGTATTTTTAATTAAACATTCAAAAGGTGCTCTTGGATTAAGATTATTTGGATTAGGTCCTAATCTCAAACCCACGAAAGGATTATTTAAACTTCAACAATTTCTAAATCGTAATGCATTTTGGGCTAAGGATAGAACAATTAAAGACCTCAAAAAATGTCTTGCTAATAGCGATGTTGTTGTAAGTATTTGGTCTAATAATGAACCAGTTGGTTTTGGGAGAGCGTTGTCAGATGGTATTTATAGAGGCGTTTTATGGGATATAGTAATTGATCAAGATCATCAAGGGAAAGGTTACGGCAAGATGATTGTGAAAAATCTTTTAGAATCAAAGAAAATAAAACATACCAAGAAAATATATTTAATGACTACGAGCAAAAAAATGTTTTATTCGCAAGTTGATTTCAAAGAAGTTACGTCGCAAAATCTTTTAGTACACGAAATATAAATTACTTCTTAAATAAAAAATATTTCGAGCCTAAATAATTACTTAAGGCGCCAATAAATGCTCCTATCAACCAAGCAATCTTATAATTATCAATTAATCGACTTAAAAAAATAATTACTAGAGACATTTCTAAACCTCCTAAAAAATAAATTAAACAAAAAATAAAAAAAGATTTAATTATTTTTTTTTGTGAATTATCTCTAAAAACCCAAATCTTTGCAAAAACAAATGATGATAAAAGTCCTGTCGAGTAACCCAATAAGGAAGCAAATATTATGTTTTTAAAAATTAAATAAAATGAATTAAATACTAAGAAATTTATAAATGTTGCAATTAAACCTGAGATAAAAAATCTTAAAATTTGATATTTATTTGCTTGAAAAATACTATTCAAAATTTTTAAAATTTTACTAACGTCTTTGATCTTTAAGATATAAATCTTGCATAAAGCCACCTTATAAACGGACCCAAAATAGGAACGGGTCCAAAAGTAGGACCACAAAAATCAAAATAATCTCTGTGTTCTTGGATTAAGCCATTTTCAGAAAATATCAAACGTGTCGTGCCAGGATATATAAATTCTTTACCCATAATTTTTAAACCCATAGTCCATTCTACAAATCCATAGTTTCCACTAATAGATATTGCATGAGTTTCCAAATAAACATCATCGCATCTTTTAACCAGCTTTTCTTGGGCCTCTACATAAGAATCTAATCCTTTCGTTTCCTGTGTTGGATCAATGAAGATAACATCCTCATTATAAAACTCTGCCCACTTTGCTTTTGTTGGTGCATCTGCCCCATAGGGTTTAGTAAATAATCCTCTTAAATCCTCAATAGAAACAGTAAGTGGCATTTAAAAATTTATATTAATCTATTAATTATATTTCAAATTTTGTATTTTTAAAAAAGTAATCATTCAAATAATCTGATTTAGCAGAATAAAAGCCAACCAATTAATACAGCTTAAAAAGCGGATGAAGAGATTCGAACTCTCGACATTCTCCTTGGCAAGGAGATGCTCTACCACTGAGCTACATCCGCATAACTAGTTTATTTTATCTTAAAAAAGGAATGAAATGAACAAAATCTTACTTTTTTTGAAACTAATTTAAATTTTTGATTAAAGAACCCATCTCAATTGCTTGTAAAGCATAGTTCCAACCAAGGTTGTTTTTTATCCCAGCTCTTTCTAAAGCCTGTTGCATACTATCAGTAGTCAAAACACCAAAAATAATTGGGACATTATTTTCATATGAAACTTGTGAAATTCCCTTACTAGCCTCAGAAATAACAACATCATAATGAGAAGTTTCTCCTCTAATAACAGCTCCAAGAGCAATTACAACGTCATAGTTAGATTTTTTCAAAAGTGTTTTAGCTGCTATTGGCAGTTCAAATGATCCAGGAACCCAAACAATATCAAGTACATTACTTGTTTCTGAAGTATCTAAACCATGCCTTTTAAGACAATCAAGACACCCAGATAATATTTTATTAGTAATTAAATCATTAAATCTTGCTACAACTATACCTACTTTTAAAGTAGAAGCATTGGTAAAAGATCCCTCAAAGATAGTCATTAAATTTTCTTTCTTATATATCTACACTCTCATGAAAAGGTACTAAGTTCAAACTAATGCTGAAACAATCCCTGTAGCAAAAACTAAAACGAGCCAAACTGCAGCAATAGAATATATTTTTCTTCTACTTTCTTTCTGTCCATCTTCAGTAGAAGGTTGAGTTACATATAAAACGGGAACTCCTACTACCGCGATAAGAGAAGCAAATAAAAGAGCATTTACGAAGAAAAAATTAACTGCCTGCATGATTCAAACTTATTTTTAAAATATTATAGATACTATGATCTCATGAAAATGAATATTTTTTGAGAAAATTTACATACTTATAGTCAGTTTTAAAATGCAAAACTAAAATATGTTCCTAATATCTATTTAGAAATAATAAAAAGATGGAAGAAGATACGATAATTCAGAAGGATTTATTTGCAATTAATCATGAACTTAAACGCCCAAATAACTCAAGTCAAATTCCTAAAGATTTATCTTCTGAAGCATTAAAAAAAGAGTCGCAGAAAAGGCCCAGAAAAAGAAAAAATTCTACTAATTTAATAAACAAATTCAAAAATAATTCAAATTCAGGAAGAAAGAATGATTGCATTAATGAAAAATCTTACAGTTATAAAACTGTTGAAAAACAAAAATTAACTCCAATTCTCAAACATTATGTGACATTAAAAGAAGAAAACAGCAATAGATTGTTGATGTATAGATTAGGTGACTTTTTTGAATGTTTTTTTGAAGATGCTGTATTCATATCTAACCTATTAGAAATAACCTTAACGAGCAAAGATGCGGGTAAAGATATTGGTAAAATTCCTATGGCAGGAGTCCCTTATCATGCAATGGAGAGATACTGCTCCGAATTAATTAAAAAAAACCATTCAGTAGTTATATGTGATCAATTAGAAAAAAGTACTGGAAATTACGGGACACCACTGAAAAGAGGAATAACAAGAATAATTACGCCAGGGACTGTAATTGAAGAAGGGATGTTGGTTGCAAAAAAAAATAATTGGATAACTGCAATCCACTTATCAGAAAACATTTCAGAAGATTTATATGAATGGGGTATTTCAAGAGCTGATGTGAGTACAGGAGAATTATTAACAATGGAGGGAAAATCAATCTCTAAATTATTCGATGAAATTATTAAATTAGATACATCAGAAATCATCATAGGAAGCAATGAAGAGAAAAAGTTATTAGAAAACCAAAATCAACAAATTACATTTACTGTTACCCAAGAAACTTTTTTCAGTATTAATGAAGCATGTTCAACTATAAAAAACTATTTTCAAATTCTTAGTTTAGAGGGTCTAGGACTCAAGAATTTAAATAATGCGACTAAAGCACTTGGTGGCTTACTAAATTATTTAGAAAAAATCAATCCTTCAAATTTAGAGAACAATTCTTCTTTAAAAATTTCTTTAGATTTCCCACAAATACAATTTCCAACAGATCATTTAATTATTGATTATCAAACTCAAAAAAATTTAGAAATAAAAAATACTCAAAGGGAAAATAATTATGCTGGTTCACTTCTATGGAGTATTGATAGAACCTATACCTGCATGGGTGCAAGATGTTTAAGAAGATGGATAGACTCTCCATTATTAAATATTGATGAAATTTATAAAAGACAAAATATTATTTCAAACTTTGCTGAGTCTAAAAAATTACGGACAGATACCCAAAATATACTCAGAGCAATGGGCGACTTAGAGAGACTTTCAGGGAGAGCGTGTGCGGGGCATGCCAGTCCAAGAGATTTAATTGCAATCTCAGAGGGGTTAAAAAAATTACCTAGATTAAAGTCAATTGTTGAATTATTTAAGTACGAAATCCCATCCTGGACGGATCAATTAAAAAATATTGATAATGGGCTTTTAGAGTTAGCAGATCTAATAAGCTTCAAGTTAGTAGAAAATCCACCTTTAAATACTAGTGAAGGAGGCATTATCCATGATGGGGTTGATAATGTGTTAGATGGCTTACGTAACTTAATAGACGACTACTCAGATTGGTTGAATCAAGAAGAATTAAAAGAAAGAAAAATTAGTAAAATATCAAATTTAAAAATTCAATTCCATAAAAACTTTGGTTATTACATATCAATTAATAAATCTAAAGTTAATTTAGCACCTGCTCATTGGATTAAAAGGCAAACTCTTACTAATGAGGAAAGATATGTAACCACCGAAATCAAGAATAGAGAAAGTAAAATATTTCAAGTCAAAAATCGTGCGGCTGCTAAAGAATATGAATTATTTTGCGAGGTAAGAAATCTTGTATCTTCCAAAACCAAAAGGATTAGATCCGTAGCAAAAGCTATTGCCTGTATAGATGCATTGCTTGGTTTAGCAATTACATCATTAGAAAATAATTTTATAAAACCGACTATTTCACCCATTACTAATTCAATAGACCATCAAAGCACAAAGATTATTGGAGGAAGGAATCCTATCGTTGAACAACTATTAACTAATAGAAAATTTATATCTAATGATATTTTGTTTAATAATAAGCAAAAATTAATAATATTAACTGGTCCAAATGCAAGTGGAAAGAGTTGCTTTATTAGACAAATAGGATTAATACAAATTCTTACTCAAATTGGAAGCTTCGTCCCTGCAAGCAAAGCCGATATTCAAATTGTAGATCGAATATTTACAAGAATTGGAGCCGTAGATGATCAATCAACTGGACAATCGACATTCATGGTAGAAATGTCAGAGACAGCATCAATACTAAATCAAGCGACATCAAACTCTCTTGTCTTACTTGATGAGATAGGAAGAGGGACTTCTACTTTTGATGGACTATCCATAGCATGGTCAGTAAGTGAATATCTTGCAAAAAAAATTGTATGTAATACAATCTTTGCTACTCATTATCATGAACTAAATTATCTTAAAAATACAAATACAAACGTAGAAAATTTTCAGGTATTAGTAAAACAGAAGAAAGATCAACTATTTTTTTGTCATAAAATTGAAAAAGGTGGTGCGAACAAAAGTTATGGAATTGAAGCCGCTAAGTTAGCTGGGGTTCCTAAAGAAGTTATTATTAAAGCTAGATTAGTTTTAGATTATTTAGAAAAAAATAATCAGTTGAATTCTCAAATTAAAATTAAATAATAATTTTCAATCAAATTATATAAAAATTAATTTAAATAGTTTCTCTTAATAAGGCATTAACTGCTGCTGCGGCCATTGCAGCACCTCCTCTTGTAGAGTTCATAACAATTCTAGGATAATTAGTGTTGAGTAATTTATTTTTACTTTGCATAACACCAATAAAACCTACAGGCATTCCAATAATTAAACTAGGAATCTGTTGTGAATTCTTTATAGTCTCTAATAAATTGACTAATGCAGTTGGAGAACTTCCAATAACAATAATTGGCGATTGACTTCCTGAATTTTTGGCAGATAATTCAAGCCAACCTTTTTCTATCCCATAAGCAGTTTTAGTCAACCCTGATAAATCTTTATCATTAAACCATTGTTTCGCCGAAACAACTGAGTTTCCGTTTGTATTTTTTGCCATTGATTTAATAGCTGCTGCAGCCATATCAGTATCAGTCAATATTGGTGCTCCAGCTTTAAGAGATTTAACAGCTTTTTCACATGCTCCTTCACTAAACTCCAAAAGTTTCTGAATATTAAAATCACCTGAAGTATGCACTAATCTTTCTAAAACTTTACTTTCCAAGTAATTAAAATTATTTTCAATCAAATTAGATTTAATAAACCTAATACTTTCTAAAAAAATAGGATGATCTTTTATCATTAAAATTTAATTTATTTTATCTTAGAGAAAGCATAATTATAATAGGGCTTCTTTTTTGCAAATATGCCAATACAAATAATATGGGGAAATGATTTAAATGCTAGTAATAAGTTTATAAAAAAAATAATTGATGAAAAAGTATCCAAAACATGGGGAGAAATAAATATTAGTTATTTGAATGGTGATGATGATAATCAAATAAAACAAGCATTTGATGAAATACTTACGCCTCCTTTGGGAGATGGGTCACGTGTAATTGTATTAAAAAATAACCCATTATTCACAAAGAAAAATGAAGAAATAAGACTCAAATTTGAAAAAATTTATCAAAACATTCCAAGTAACACTTACTTTCTTTTACAAAATTCAAAAAAACCAGATTCAAGACTAAAAAGTACCAAATTTATTCAAAATTTAATAAAAAAAGGGTTAGTAATTGAAACCTCATTTTCATTGCCCGATATCTGGGATTTTGAAGGCCAGAAAAGATACGTAGAGGTCACCGCAAAGTCGATGAATATTCATCTAGGTAAAGGGACTGCTGATTTAATTATTAATTCAGTTGGAAATGATAGTTTTAACTTAATGAGCGAATTAGCTAAAGCAAAGATATATCTATCTGCTTCGAATAATCATGAAAATAAAGAACTAATTTTAAAAAGTGATGATGTAAAAGAAATATTTAATGATCATCAGTCAAATATTTTTAAAATAATCGATCATCTATTACATAATAGTATTTATGAGGGTCTTGTAGAAATCCATAATTTATTAAAAAAAGGAGAACCTGCTTTAAGACTCAATGCGGGATTAATAAGTCAAATCAGAATGCATACCATAGTAAAATTACTTCATAAATCTGGTGAGCAAGATTTATTAAAAATATGCAAACTTGCAAATATATCTAACCCAAAAAGAATTTTTTTTATCCGTAAAAAAGTAAACAACACATCCTCAGCTTTCTTAATTAAATTGATGAGTAATTTACTAGATATTGAATCATCACTAAAAAAAGGCAATAATCCTATTAATGTTTTTACGGAAAATCTCGTTAACTTAAGTTAATCAAATATTAAGTTTGATAATTTATATTATGATTGAAATATGGCTTTATTAATCAAAAAATTTGGTGGCACTTCGGTTGGAGATATTACAAAAATTAAAGTTATTGCCCAAAATATTGTTCAAAGTAAAGAGGCTGGAAATGATATCGTCGTGGTTGTATCTGCAATGGGTAATTCTACAGATCACTTAAATAAGTTAGCAGAATCAATCAGCAAAAATCCCAATAGCCGAGAATTAGATATGCTTCTCTCTACAGGGGAGCAAGTAACTATGGCACTTCTATCAATGTCATTAAATGATTATGGAATTCCTGCAATATCTTTGACAGGTAGCCAAGTTGGAATTATTACTGAATCAATTCATGGGAAAGCAAGAATTCTAGATATCAGAACAGAACGAATACAAAACTATATTGATCAAGGTTATGTAGTAGTAGTTGCTGGGTTTCAAGGCTCCACGTTAAGTCATACTGGATCAATGGAAATAACAACTTTGGGAAGAGGGGGGTCAGATACTTCAGCAGTAGCACTCTCCACAGCATTAGGTGCAGAGACTTGCGAGATATATACAGATGTTCCTGGGGTTCTTACCACTGATCCAAGAATTGTACCTAGTGCAAAATTATTAGATATTATTAGTTGTGAAGAGATGCTTGAGCTTGCAAGTGTTGGAGCTTCGGTACTTCATCCAAGAGCTGTAGAAATTGCTCGCAATTATGGAATTAAATTATATGTGAAATCGAGTCAAACCCTATCAAATGGCACTCTTTTACATAGCAAAATAAAACCATTAGCTCTCAAAAGAGGAGGATTAGAATTAACAAAAACTGTTAATAGTCTTGAAGTATTAGAAAACCAAACCGTATTTAGTATTTCCAACCTACCTGACAACCCAGGAATTGCAGCTCAAATATTTGAAACATTGTCTGAAGCAAGCATTAATGTTGATCTAATAATCCAAGCTACACATGATGGGAAAAGTAATGATATTGCATTTACAGTTAATGAGTTTGAGTTAACCAAAACAATTGATCAATGTAAATTGATAACAAATCAATTAGGTGGCGAATATAATTTCAAAACAAATATGACAAAGTTAAGTATTCAAGGAGCTGGAATAATGGGGAGACCAAGTGTATCGGCTGATTTATTTGATACTTTATCCCAAGCAAACATAAATGTAAGATTAATAGCTACCAGCGAAATCAAAGTCAGCTGCGTAATTGATATTGACAATATTCCAAAAGCTATTAGATTTGTCGGTGAAAAATTTAAATTATCTGATAAACAAATATTTATAAATCCAGTAATTGAAAAAGAGGATTTGCCTGAAGTAAGAGGAATTGCATTAGATAAAAATCAAGTTCAAGTAAGCATTCGGAACCTACCTGACAAACCCGGGGTGGCAGCTTCAATATGTTTAGCTCTAGCAGAGAATAATTTAATTTTTGATACTATTGTTCAATCTGAAAGGTTCACATCATTCAAAACCAAAGACATTAGTTTTACCATGAACAAACAAGATAGAGAAAGAGCTAATACAATTTTCCACTCTTTAACAAAAAAATTACTAGGGTCATTTATCGAAGATGGACCAGCGATAGCTAAAGTAAGTACGGTTGGAGCTGGAATGGCATATAAAGTTGGAACAGCTGGGAAAATATTTAGAGCACTTGCTAATAAAAATATTAATATTGAAATGATTGCTACAAGTGAAATAAGAACTTCTTGTATTGTTTTAGAGAAAGACTGCGACCAAGCAGTAAATGCCATTCATTCTTATTTCCAATTAGATAAATAATTAATTAATTTAATTAACTATTTCTAGATAATTTTTTCCTGAGTTTCTTAATTCTATCTCTAAGATTTGCTGCCTCTTCAAAATTTAATTCTTTTGCTGCATCTTTCATTTTATTTTCTAACTTATCAATTAAACTGGGCATTTCATCCAGTAAACATTGATTATCTTTAGCATTTAGAATGTCATCTGTTTTATCACTTACAATATTTATCATATCTTTAGAGAATCCTCCAGTATCTAATTTTCTAGAAAGCTCTAAAAAAGATAATATTGAATTTTCTATTTTCTTACCTGCAGGTTTTGGAGTAATACCATTGATCTGATTATATTTTTTTTGGATAGTTCTTCTTCTATCAGTTTCAGATATCGCTCTTTTCATTGATTGGGTAAAGTTGTCTGCATAAAGCAAAGCAACTCCTTCAACATGTCTTGCCGCTCTTCCAATAGTTTGAATTAACGATCGCTCTGCTCTCAAAAAACCTTCTTTATCTGCATCTAAAATAGCCACTAAAGAAACCTCAGGCAGATCAAGTCCTTCCCTTAGCAAATTTACTCCTACTAGTACATCATATTCACCTAATCTAAGATCTTGAATAATCTCTATCCTTTCAATCGAATGAATTTCAGAATGCAAATATCTCACTCTAACTTTATTATCCGATAAAAAATCTGTAAGATCTTCTGCCATCCTTTTTGTAAGAGTAGTAACAAGTACTCTTTGATTCTTTTTAGCTCTAACTCTTATCTCTGATAAAAGATCATCTATTTGTCCATCACTAGGCCTTACATCAATGATGGGATCTAAAACGCCTGTCGGTCTAATAACTTGTTCAATATACTGGCCTTCGCATTGATCCAACTCCCATTGGCCAGGCGTGGCACTAATAAACAATGTCTGTCTGGATTTTTCCCAAAATTCTTCACACTTTAAAGGTCTATTATCTGCAGCACTCGGCAACCTAAAACCATGATCTATTAATACCTTTTTTCTAGCTTGGTCTCCGTTATACATTGCATGTAATTGTGGGCATGTTACGTGACTTTCATCGACTACTAATAACCAATCTTTTGGGAAATAATCTATCAAACATTCCGGAGGAGTTCCTTCTTCTCTACCAGCCAAATGACGTGCATAATTTTCTACACCATTACAATATCCAACTTCTCTAAGCATTTCCAAATCATATTTTGTGCGTTGTTCTAAACGCTGCGCCTCCAACAACTTTCCTTCATATGCAAATTTATCGAGTTGTTCTTTTAATTCACTTCTAATAGCACTAATTGCAGCCTCTAGTCTCTCTTTTGGAGTGACAAAATGCTTAGCTGGGTAAACACTCACTTGATCAAGACTCTCAAGAATCTCTCCAGTTAATGGATCAACAAATCTAATAGCCTCAATCTCATCTCCAAACAATTCAATTCTTATCAATCTATCTTCATAAGCTGGCCCAATTTCTAATACATCTCCTTTAATTCTAAATCTGCCTCTAGTAATTTCTACATCGTTTCTTGTATATTGATTATCCACAAGTGCTCTTAGATAAGAACGTAAATCTATAGATTCACCAACAACAAATTTAACAGCAGCTTTTAAATATTCGCTTGGTATTCCTAGACCATAAATACAACTAATTGATGCAACAACAATGACATCTTTCCTCTCAAATAAAGATCTAGTAGCCGAATGCCTAAGCATATCAATTTCTTCATTGATTGAAGCGGTTTTGGCTATGTATGTATCACTTACTGGAACATATGCTTCAGGCTGATAATAATCATAGTAAGAAATAAAGTATTCAACGGCATTTTTAGGAAAAAATTGCCTTAATTCATTGCATAATTGAGCTGCTAAAGTTTTATTATGAGCTAGGATAAGAGCTGGTCTTCCAGTTTGCTCGATTACATTAGCAATAGTGAAAGTTTTCCCAGTCCCAGTTGCCCCCAGAAGAGTCTGAAACTCTTTACCACTATTAACTCCTTGCACTAACTTTTGAATGGCTTTAGGTTGATCACCATTTGGTTCATAGGGTGCTTGAAGCTTATAGTTATTCATTCAGCTAATAGCTTGATATTTTTCTATGTTAGGAAACTTTTTCTTTTATCATTGAATTTCTCAAAGATTCTTTTAGGCCTCTAACAACAGCTATCATTGATATTAAATTGTCTAATTTATTAACTACAGATCCAACTCCAACGGCGGAAGCTCCACATGATATTGCCAAAGGACATGTTACCTCGCTTAAGCCTGAAGCACTCATAATTGGAATACTAATAGACTGTTTCTCAAATTCGTTAAATATTGCATAAGTAGCAGCCAATGTTGGAACTGACTTTTCTAACAATCCTTGAATTCCTGAACTGTATGGATTAGCATTTTTCCCTCCCTCAGTTTGAATAATATCAGCACCTTCAAAAACTAATTTTATTGCAAGATCAACTTGCTTATCAATAGGCAAAGTATGAGGAACTGTCACAGATAGAGGAATATCAGGTAAAAAATCTTTTGTTTCTTTTGTAAGATTTAAAATTTTCTCCTCCGAAAAAGTAATACCTTCATCATAAAAAGTATCGTAATTACCTATTTCTATTAAAGAAGCACCTGCCTTTACTGCATTTATAAATAATTTAGGATCTACGGAACTTACGCAAATAGGTAATGATGATATCTCAATCGCAGATTCAACTAATTCTGGTTTACAAGCTATATCAATTAAATCAGCTCCGCCAATAGAGGCTGCTTCTGAAATTTTCTTAACAGATTGGGTCTCGAAATTACTTAATCCTGAAATAACTTTGAGTAAAGATTTACTGCTTAGCTCTTCTTGAATTTTTTGTGGCAAAAGATTAATCAGACTCATAGACTTGATGAATTTATTACCTGAT
Source organism: Prochlorococcus sp. AG-335-A05 (assembly GCA_003282425.1). GTDB lineage: Bacteria > Cyanobacteriota > Cyanobacteriia > PCC-6307 > Cyanobiaceae > Prochlorococcus_A. Next base: position 20,562 of record QBZF01000005.1, read on the forward strand.
TGTGACATTGTTTTATTAAAACAGTGAATTTTTTAAAAAATATTATCTGAGTTAAACAATATGTCTAATAAAAATTCAACGAAACAAAATTGGACATCCTGGCATCACATCCTACACAAGGAAATTTTAGGCAATAAAACATTAATTCCGGATGGAGCAAATCTATTAATAGCAGTTTCAGGAGGGCAAGATTCGATGGCTTTATTGAACCTAATCAATGATATGAAAAAGCAACATAATTGGGTTCTAAATGTTTGGCATGGAGATCATCAATGGCATGAACAATCTGAAAAATATGCACTTGAATTAAAAAGATACTGTAGTAAAAAAAATATTACATTTTTTTTTGATCAAGGTAATAAAAAAATTATTTCTTCTGAAGAAAAAGCGCGAGATTGGAGATATAAGAAATTAAGTGAAAGGGCAAATCAATTATTTGTTGAGAACCAGAAAGAAACCGATATTTACTTATTAACTGGTCATACAAACACAGATAATGCAGAAACATTTTTATTAAATTTAGCTAGAGGAAGCAATTATGCAGGACTTAGCTATATCGACAAAAAACGATTATTTGAACATCACATTTATTTAATAAGACCATTATTGATATTCAGTAGAGAGGACACCAAGAAATTTTGCGAGATTCAAGACATTCCTATTTGGGAAGACCCGACTAATCACGATCTAACAATTAAAAGGAATTTAGTTAGGGAGAAAATTATTCCTATTTTAGAAACTATGTATCCTGGTTGTTCCAAGAGGATAAATAGTTTTGCAGAAAAAATGGGCAATTATAATAACGAGCAAAATGACCTCTGTAAGCTTGCCTACCTTTCTTGTAAAGATGCAATTGGTTTAAAGAGGACATTATTAAATAGTTTATGCATTGAAGCAAGATGTACTATTTTAAATACTTTTCTAAAGAAGAATTTTACAAAACAATTAACCTCAAAAAATTTAACTCATTTAGCTTCTTCGATTTTTGAGAAAGATAGAGGCAAAATAGATTTACCAGATGGATTTGAGATCGTTTGGAATAAGGACCATATAAATCTAGAAAAAAACTAGTTTGATACTGCAGATCTCCTTCTTCTAGTCCTTCCTGCAGGTGCCTCCTCTGTCTTAGCTACTGGAGTCTTAACAGAATCTTTTACAGATTGATTATTATTTACTTGATTTGTATTTCTAGCAGATGGATTATTTTTATAATTATTTTGATTGCGGTTTATATTTTGATTATTAACATTTGGATAATGTTTATTTTTTGGATGCTGATTTTGCTCATTAACTATTTGAGGTTTATAAGCTCGGGTTCCGCTTGGTGCAGGTTGAGCTAAGCATAGAATTAATGGCTCTACTTGTAGTTCTCTTCGCATTCTTCTAGTTAAACCATTTTCAATCTCTCTTTGGACCCCAATCCAATCAACTTCAAAACTATTGGGACTGGTTTGTCTTGATAATTGTTTCCAGCGGTTTTCCAGTACCCAATTTATCTCTCTTTCAGTCCACATTGACATTTTCCTTGGATCAGCTGATATTACAACACCTCTCAAACTTACTCTTGGTGGAGCCACCATATTACCATCTGTGCTTATAGGGGCTAAAACAGTAACTATTCCATCATCTGCTAACTGCTGTCTCTCTTTTAGAGCTCTTGCATCTACAACACAAGTCCTCGTATTATCCAACATTTCAATTCCAGACTTTACTGGATCTCCTTGAATCATTGAGTCAGCTCTAAGCTCAATCGTATCTCCATTATCAAGGATGAGTATATTATTGGGATCTACGCCCATCGATTCAGCGGTTTTACCATGCAGAACTTGCATTCTATATTCGCCATGTACTGGAACAAAAAACCTTGGTTTAATTAACGCTAACATCAATCTTTGATCATCTCTACATCCATGACCTGAAACATGAATTCCATGTTCTTTACCATAAATAACATTAGCTCCCAATTTAATTAATCTATCAATACTATGCACTACAGAAATTGTATTCCCAGGGATTGGGCTGGAAGAAAAAATAACTGTATCAGTAGTTTTGAGTTTAACGTGTGGATGTTCATCTCTTCCAATCCTACTTAGTGCAGCCATTACCTCTCCTTGACTACCTGTCATTAAGAGTAATGTTTCTCTATCCGGCAAATCTCTTATGCTTTTAATTGGAAAAAATAGATCATCAGGACATTTGATATAACCTAATTCACGACATTTACCAACAACATTCAGCATTGATCGTCCCATTAATCCAATTTTACGTCCATGCTTCATTGCTAATTGGATCACCATCGCAACTCTATGGGTTGAACTTGCAAAAGTGGTAAGCATCACTCTACCTTTGGCTTCAGATATTATTCGATCTAAATTTGGAAAAACAGAAATTTCTGAAGGAACAAAACCCTTTACTTCAGAATTTGTAGAGTCTGAGAGTAAACAGAGAACACCCTTCTCTCCATAAAATGCCATTCTTTCAATATCAGCATGTTTGTTATCAGGTGGCAGATGATCAAATTTAAAGTCTCCAGTAAAGAAAACAATACCTACCGGAGTAGTAAGAGCTAAAGAAAAACTGTCGCCAATTGAGTGAGTATTACGTATAAATTCTAATGAAAAATGCTGGCCAAGTCTGACAACTTGCCTTGGTTCTATAGTCTGAGTTGTTGTCCTATCAGCCACTCCTGCTTCTTCCATTTTTCCTTTTAGCATTGAGATAGCTAAAGGCGGGCCATAAATCACAGGAATATTAAATTTCTTTAAATGATGAGAAATTCCACCAATATGGTCTTCATGACCATGAGTTACTATCATTCCACGAAATCTATTTAAGTTAGCTTGCAAATAGGATGTATCAGGCATAACAACATTCACACCGTGCATACCATCACTTGGAAAAGCGAGTCCCCCATCTATTAAAATGATGTCATCTTGGTATTCAAAAACACATGTGTTTTTGCCTATTTCATGAAGACCCCCTAGAGGAATAATTTTTAAAGCAGGTTCATTTGATCTTTTTGTTTGAGATAAGGTTTGATTATTATTTGATTTGATTTGATTTGAATTCATAGTAAAAGTATTTTTACAAGCAAAAAAATGTGGTTATTAAAGTCAAAGTAACTTTATTAAAGCGTTAAAAAAAGTATTTACAAAGACAGATTTTGAATTATCTGAAGTAAGCTTTCTTTCTTTTCTTTAATAAGAGGCGTTAATGGATTCCTAGGAGAACCAACTTGCCAGCCTTTTAGCTCTAAAGCTGCTTTGATTGGAATTGGGTTTGTCGTTTCAAAGAGTGCCTTGAAAAGTGGTTGCAGTTTTTCATGAATATCAAGAGCGATAGATATTTTACCTTTTTGAAATGATTCAATCATAATTTTTAGCTGCAACCCAACAATGTGACTTGCAACGCTTACTACACCAACAGCACCAACAGATAACATAGGAAGCAATAAAGAATCATCGCCACTATATATTGAAAGTTTAGAGCCGCACGATGCCCTTAACTCTGTTACTTCTTCTATTCTACCGCTTGCTGCTTTAATACTGAGAATATTTGGGAAATCCATAAGTTTATTTACAGTGGTGGGCAATAAATTGCAACCAGTTCTTCCAGGAATGTTATATAACATTAAAGGCAAATCACTAGCTGCATTAGCTATAGAACTGAAGTGAGTATAGAGACCTTCTTGAGGGGGCTTATTGTAATAGGGGACAACGACTAATGCACCATCTGCACCAAATTTATAAGCTTTTTGGGTGGCTTCTATAGCCTCACTTGTACAATTACTACCTGTACCAACAATGACTTTAGAATTAGACTTTAAAGAACCTTTTACTGCAACAAACAAATTATGTTGTTCTGTCCATGAAAGAGTTGGAGACTCTCCTGTGGTCCCACAAAGGACAATTCCATCAGAGCCATTTTCACAAAGATAATTAGAAAGTTTAATAGCTAATTCATAATCAACTGAACCATCTTCTTTAAATGGAGTAACCATAGCTGTCAAAATTCTTCCGAATAATGGATTAGAAAATTTAGTATTTTTGGGAATCATTTGTTTTTAATTAATAATTCAGCTATTTGAACAGCATTAAGTGCTGCTCCTTTTCTTATTTGATCTCCGCATAGCCACAATTCTAATCCATTAGGATTACTAATATCAGTTCTTATTCTTCCTACAGCAATATTATCTTTTCCCATCACATCATTTGGCATGGGGAACCTATTTTTTTCATAATCTTCTATTATTTCTAAACCTTTAGCTTTTTTTAATTGATTAATAGCATAAGAAGGTTTGATAACATCATCAAATTCAATATTAACTGATTCAGAATGGGCTCTAAGAACTGGAACTCGAACGCATGTCGAAGAAAGTTTTAAATCAGTATTATTTAGTATTTTGCGAGTTTCATTTGTCATTTTCATCTCTTCTTCGCAGTAATTATTTGAAAGCATTGGTGAATTATGTAGAAAAAGATTAAAGGCTAATGAATAAGGTAAGACTTCACTTTCTTTTGGATCTCCCTGCAAATATTTCTTAGTTAAAAACTGTAGTTCTTCCATTGCTAATTGCCCTGCTCCACTTACCGATTGATAAGTTGAAACGATTACTCTTTTAATCGAAGAAATTTTATTCAAAGGAGCTAAAACTAAAGTCAATAATATAGTTGTGCAATTCGGATTAGCGATAACACCATTATGCTTTAAAGCATCACAGGCATTGATTTCCGGAACAACAAGAGGAACATCATTTTCTAATCTGAATGCACTTGAATTATCAATAAGTACAGCATTTTGATCTTTAACAGTAGATAACCATTTTTTTGAAATACTTCCACCTGCGGAAGCAAGAACTAAATCTACATTCAAAAATTCTTCTTTTGAAGTTTTTTTAGTAACAATTTCTTCTCCTTTCCATTTGATTATTTTTCCTGCTGACCGCTCAGACGATAGCAAAATTAAATCTGAGATAGGAAAATCTCTTTCCTCTAGAATTTTAAGTAGTTCAGATCCAACAACGCCTGAAGATCCTAAAATAGCGACTTTTAATGGTCTATTTGGCAAAAAAGGAGATTTTCTCACTATATAAATTGAAAAATTATGAAATTTAATATTTTTCTTACTTTATCAAAAAAGTTAACTTCAAGGAAATCACTTAATGTGGAATAATTAAGTTTCTGCTTATTGAAATAATTTAAACAACTCAAACATGATTAAAGAAGCATTAATAGTAAAAACGATCACACTACCTCAAAGTAGAATTGCACTTGAATTAGAAATACCATCTGATACATGCAAATCATGCGTAAATGAGACAATAAATTCAATTAGTCGTTCAGCCAAAATTCCTGGATTTAGGCTTGGCAAAATTCCAAAACAAGTATTAATACAAAGAATCGGAATTATGCAACTACATGCCTCTGCCCTAGAAAAAATAATTGATAAATCTTGGAACCAAGCCTTAAAGATGGAATCAATAGAGCCATTAAGTGAACCAGAATTAATTGATGGATTTGAATCAATACTTAAAAATTTTAGTCCGGAAAAACCTTTAAAAATTACTCTACAAACTGATGTCGCACCGGAATTAAAATTAAAAAAATCTAAAGGATTATCAGTTGAGATTAAAAAAAGTAAATTTGATCCCAAATCTATAGATGAAGCTTTAGAAAAGTCAAGAAATCAATTAGCAAATATTATTCCAGTTAATAACAGGCCCGCAAAGTTAGGAGACATCGCAGTAGTTAGTTTCAAAGGCATTTATAAAGATTCCAAAAAAGAAATCGACGGGGGATCTAGTGATTCAATGGATCTTGAATTAGAAAAGAACAAAATGATTCCGGGCTTCGTTGAGGGAATTGTTGGTATGAAAATTGATGATAATAAAACTCTTAATCTAAAATTTCCTGAAGACTATTCTCATGAAGATTCCAGAGGTAAAGAAGCCATCTTTGAAGTAATCCTCAAAGATCTTAAAGAAAAAGAATTACCAGAACTTAATGATGATTTTGCAAAACAATCTGGAAATAAAGATTCATTAAAAGAACTAAAAAAAGATATAGAAACACAACTAAAGGAGAATTTTGATAATACTCAAAAAAATATCAAAATTGAAGCTTTAATAGATGCACTATCAAAAGAATTAGATGCCGAGATTCCAAAAGCAATGATTGATATTGAAGTTAAAAATAATATTGAACAAACGGCGCAAAGATTTGCTCAACAAGGCATGGATATTAAATCAACTTTCACTCCAGAACTAGTAAAATCTTTAGCTGAATCAACTCGTCCTCAAGCTGAAAAGAATGTTCAAAGAAATTTAGCTTTAAAAGCATTATCACAAAGAGAAAAAATTACAGTTGAGGAAAAAGAAATAGATCAAAAAATGAAGGAATATGAAGATGAAATTACTAAATCACCCAAACAAATTGATATTCAGAAATTAAAAGATGTAGTTCGTAACGATCTCCTACAAGAAAAGTTAATCACTTGGCTAGAAGAAAATTCAGAAGTTAAAGAAATAAGTGAAAAAACAATAAAATCAACTACAAAATCGACTGCAAAAAAAGGAGTTCGAACTAAAAGTAAGCCTAAGGTAAATAAAAAAGAAAAAAATTAATTTATAAAAAATTTAACTAATCAGCAAAAAAACCCTTAAATTAGATAGAGAAAGAGACTAACTAAGTGTATTCTGAAAAAAAAACATTTAATCCAAAGTTCAATAAATTCTCGCGATACTATTGATAACTCAAGATCTGCTGTTCCTACTGTAGTGGAACAATCTGGAAGAGGAGAAAGAGCATTTGATATTTATTCAAGATTATTAAGGGAGAGGATAATATTTTTAGGTACAGGGATTAACGATCAAGTATCAGATTCATTAGTTGCACAATTATTATTTCTTGAAGCAGAAGATCCTGACAAAGACATACAAATATATATAAATTCTCCAGGTGGTTCTGTTACTGCTGGATTAGCTATATACGATACGATGCAGCAAATCTCTCCAGACGTTGTAACAATCTGTTTTGGTGTGGCTGCAAGTATGGGAGCATTTCTCCTTAGTGGGGGGGCGAAAGGAAAAAGGTTAGCTTTACCTAATTCGAGAATAATGATTCATCAGCCACTTGGAGGTGCTCAAGGCCAAGCAGTTGAAATTGAGATACAAGCAAAAGAAATACTTTTTCTCAAAAAAACATTAAATTCTCTTTTAGCAGAACATACTAATCAATCTTTAGAAAAAATTAATGAAGATACTGAAAGAGACTATTTTCTATCACCTGCAGAAGCAGTAGAATATGGTCTAATTGATAAAGTCATAAAAAATGACAAGTAAAAGAAATATTTTAAGAATATGATGACGAATCCATTTTTGTAAGCAATCCTAATAAGTAAGGGATATTCAACCTTCTTTATTCTACACAAGCTTTGATAATCGATGGCTAAATTCGACGCCCATCTAAAATGTTCTTTTTGTGGTAAATCACAAGATCAAGTTAGAAAACTTATAGCTGGTCCGGGGGTTTACATTTGTGATGAATGCATAGACCTTTGCAATGAAATACTCGATGAAGAATTAATTGATGCTCAAGCAAAAATCAATAACTCACCACAAGTAAAGAAAAAATTACCAACTAATAATTCTGATAAATCTATTCCTTTAGAATTAACTTCTATCCCCAAACCACTTGAAATAAAAACTTTTCTTGATAACCAAGTTGTAGGTCAAGAATCTGCAAAAAAAATACTATCAGTTGCTGTTTATAATCACTATAAAAGATTAGCTTGGAGATTAAAAGAAGAAAATAAAGAAAATAATCCTAATGATTTACAAGCAACTAAACTACAAAAATCAAACATCTTACTAATTGGCCCAACTGGAAGTGGTAAAACGTTATTAGCACAAACTTTAGCTGAATTTCTTGATGTTCCTTTTGCAGTAGCTGATGCAACAAGTCTTACTGAAGCTGGATATGTTGGCGAGGATGTTGAAAATATCCTCTTGAGACTTCTACAAAAGTCAGAAATGAATGTGGATTTAGCTCAAAAGGGGATCATATACATTGATGAAATAGACAAGATCGCTAGAAAGAGTGAAAACCCATCAATTACAAGAGATGTATCTGGAGAAGGAGTTCAACAAGCATTATTAAAAATGCTTGAAGGAACAATAGCCAATGTTCCACCACAAGGAGGAAGGAAACACCCCAACCATGACTGTATCCAAATAGATACAAGTCAGATTTTATTTATATGTGGAGGGGCATTTATAGGTTTAGAGGATATTGTTCAAAAACGTTTAGGGAAAAATTCAATTGGATTTACTACCAACCCTGACGAAAGCAAAATAAATGCAAAAAAAATAGTTGATTCTCGAGATGCTCTCAAGAATTTGGAACTAGATGATCTAGTCAAATATGGATTAATTCCAGAATTCATCGGAAGAATTCCTGTATGCGCAGTATTAGATCGTCTTACTAAAGAAACTCTTGAATCAATTCTGACAGAACCAAGAGATGCACTAGTAAAGCAATTTAAAACTTTATTGAGTATGGATAACGTTGAATTAAATTTTGAACCAGAATCTGTTGAAGCAATTGCTAATGAAGCTTTTAAAAGAAAAACAGGAGCTAGAGCCCTTAGATCAATAATTGAAGAATTAATGCTTGATTTAATGTATACACTTCCATCACAAGAAGAAGTTAAAGAGTTCACTATTACGAAAAAAATGGTAGACAAACTGTTCTTGTCTAAAATTGTTAAACTTCCTGCAGGAACTCAAAGGATTATTAAAGAATCTGCATAAAAATTAAGGTTATCGTTTCCCACAATTCAACTTTAATAATGTAATTAAAAATAATAAATGCTCAATATGCATAAACCTTTTCATCAGAAATACAGACCTCTTAACCTTGATGAGCTGGTTGGTCAAGAATTTATATCAATCACTCTTAAACAAGCATTAATATCTCAAAAAATTGCCCCTGCTTATCTCTTTAATGGACCTAGAGGGACAGGAAAAACATCAAGTGCAAGAATATTTGCAAAATCATTAAATTGTCTATCATCTGAACAACCTACACCAAATCCATGTGGGAAATGCGAATTATGCATACAAATTACTGATGGTAATGCTCTAGATATTATTGAAATTGATGCCGCATCTAATACTGGAGTTGAAAATATACGAGAAATAATTGATAAAGCAAGATTTGCTCCTACTCAAGCTAGATGGAAAGTATATGTTATCGATGAATGTCATATGCTTTCAACAGCTGCATCAAATGCTTTACTCAAAACTATTGAAGAACCTCCTGAAAAAGTTGTTTTTATTCTTGCAACAACAAATCCTGAAAGAGTCATACATACCATTCAAAGTAGATGTCAGAAATTTGATTTTAAAAGAATCAGCTCAAATACTATCTTCCACAACCTTTCTGCAATAGCAAATAAAGAATCAATTAAATTTGAAGATCAAGCTCTTAAACTAATTGCAAAAAGATCGAATGGTGGAATGCGCGATGCACAAAGTTTACTAGATCAATTAAGTCTTCTTCCTGATGGCGTAACTACTAAAAATGTTCTAAACTTGCTTGGGGAAGTATCCGAAAATGATTTAATTAATTTAATCAACGCATTAATTAATAATGAGCCAGAGTCGTTATTAATTAGTTGTAATAACTTATATGATGTAGGAAATGAACCAAATGAGATATTAGTTGGTTTATTAAATATTACTAGAGACCTTTTACTTAAAACTTTAAATAACAATTATTCAGAAATTTACTATACATCTATTGAATTTCAAAATGAATTAAATAAATTTTCTAACAAAATTAGTAAGAGCAGAATTATTGACTGGCATAACAAGCTTAAGAATGTTGAATATCAAATCAAAACAAGCGACAATCCGAGATTATGGTTAGAAATACATCTAACAAGTCTTCTTGAAGAAAATATCAATCAAATAATAGTTAATAAGAAAGAATTTATTAATAATCAAGTTACCCCAGAAGATAATAAAAACCAAAATGAATCTGAAGATTTCAATAAGAAAAAATTAATTAATAATCAAGATATTAACCGAAATTCTAAAAATGATAATCAAACTGATTATTTAAAAGAAAAATGGGAGCTAATTCTTTCTAAATTAGAATTGCCATCAACAAAAATGTTACTTTCTCAGCAAGCAGAACTTGCCAGTATTGATTCGAATGAAATTTTAATAGCATTATCTCCCAACTGGGAAAATATGATCAAAAGTCGAAAAGTAATAATTGAGAATGCTATAAAAAAAGTATTTGGGGATAAAGTAAAACTTAACTTTTCTAGCAAAAAAATTAATATTAATAATACTTCAAAATTACAGGAGAGAGTAATTAAGAAATCAAATGAAAATAAAGAAAGTCAAAGCACTGATTTTCAAAATTCGCCCTCCCCAACTAATAAACCTCAACCAGGATCCTATGATAATAGTTCCAAAAATTTAGCAAATTTTTTCAACGGAGAAATTATTGATTTAGATGAATAACTTAAACACCGGTATGAAGTGTCTTCTTCCAGAGAATTTTTTTAGGAAAAATAGACATTTTTATTGTTACCCATGGTATAACTAAAAACCAATGAGATAGATATACAAGAGAAACTAACATCATCATAAAATTGAGATTTTGTAAAACTGGACCTTCACTCTTGCACGAAGAGCCATACCAAACTGCAATTCCCGACAAAGTAAATGCTGTTATGGAGATTGGCCAATAACTGGGTGATTTCTTGAGAGCAACACTTAAAATCAAATCTATCAAAGAAATAATAGGCAATGCATATTGCAAGATAAAGAAAAAGGTTAAATCAAACTTTTGAATAAGTTCAATTTTTTTTGAAAATAATTGCTCACCATAATCAAAAAATCTTTGCAAACCTCCTTCAGCCCATCTTTGCCTCTGTGAAAATAGAGCAGATATATTTTCAACTGCTTCTTCCATAACAGGAGGATCCCATAGAATCCCAATTTTTGCTTTAGAAAGTAAAAGCCTAAGGCTTAAATCCAAGTCATCAGTGACTGTATCTTCATTAAACGAACCACATTTAAGTAGAACTGCTTTCTTAATTAATTGACCATTACCTCTCAATTCAGATACTCCCGCAACAGATAATCTCCCATATTGAAAAATTGCATCCATTGCCATTTCCATAGACTGACAAGTAGTTAAAAAATTCTTTCTAACATTTATGACGGATTTTCTTAATTGCACTGCTGACCAAGATCCCTCATAAACGAAACGAAATAGTCTTGGTAGAGTATCATTTTTTAATTGAGCATCAGCATCTAATATTAATAGCCATTCTCCGTGTGTAAACTTTAAAGCATAATTTAATGCTCCTGATTTACCACCTCCAGCATTTGCAGATCTAGTAATTATTTTTAATTTATCAAACTCTTTAGATAACCTTTCCAAAATTAAAGGAGTCTTATCAGAACTACCATCATCAATGACATAAATATTTAATTTATTAATTGGATAATCTAAATTAAATAATCTTTCAACTAATCTTGCAATAACATTTTCTTCATCTCTAGCAGCAACTAAAATATCGAGAACAGGTAATTTATCATCACTAAGTATCTTGTCGTTATTTTGTGAAAAAACACTTCTTTTTATGTTTTTTGATATTACATTTAATCCATAACAAGCAACTAAAAAAGAAATCGTTATTGTAAAAAATAGAAAATGTTTGAATTGAAAGATATGCGGAATAGTACTTATTAATAAACAAACAACAAAAAATAAAAATGATTTTAATCTTCGATTTTTATAAAAACCGTTACTCATAAATGCTAACTTATAATTTTTATTTTAATTATTGAGACAATATCTCAATTTTTTTAATTTTTGTTCCCTTATAATAATGATTCAATATTTGTTGATAAGTAAAACCTAATTCAGCCATTTCTATCGCTCCTGATTGAGATAAACCTACACCATGACCGAAGCCTCCTCCTTTAAAAAGCCAAAGATTATCATTTAATTTATTAATAGTAAATAAATTACTCGGCAAAAAACTCAATATTCGACGGATATCATCTTTTACTAGAATTATTGGTTTCTTTAAATTTTTTAACTTAATTTCTAATTTTATTACTCTTCCACTGAAACCTCTTTTAATAATATTAAGATCAACAAAATCTGATTTCTCCTCAATTAATTGATTATTTAATAGATTATTTTGGATCGTCTCATTAGACAGTATTTTCTCCCATCGAAAAAGAGAATGTTTCTTACCATAAACTTTTTCATCTGCAAACTCGAGGAATTTATTTAATTCATCCCCATTTTTAATTGGAAGCTTAAAAGCTTTTTTTAAAGAACCTAAACCATCAATCATTGAACTAAGATAATTATAATCTTTTATTTGCCAAGATTCACTTGCACTAGCTGATATTCCTCCATTAGATCCATGATAAAAAGAATTAATTGGTTTCCTTTTATAAGTGATTATTAAATTTGAAGTATCTTCTATCGCTTTATGTACATTTTTATATTCAATCACAGGAGGTTTATAAACTTGGCATTGAGTAGTTATACACAAATGATAATTATCGATTTTAAATCTATCAGAATTATAAAGTGCCCAAGTTCTCGCAATTACTGCTTGTGCTTTCAATGCCTCTAAAGGAGAATTAGAGCCAATTTCATGTGGCAGAACACCTTTTAAGTAATCATCAAATTTGATTTTCTGGATCAACGTCCAAGTTCCATAAGAATCTTTAGCTAAATAAAACTTTTTACCAAAATTGATATCATCAATTAATATCTCTTTAGACGAATATATATATATCGGGCCTTGGAGTTCATGTTGCGAGTACTCAGTAACAAGGAAAGGAGTAATTGTTGAATTGTACGATTTTTTATACAGTCTATAGTTTAGTTTTTTATCAGGAAGATTTTTGCCAACTGGAATCCAAACTTCCCAATTGTTTGGAAAGGCAACTAAAGCTGGATAACCTTTTTCTTTTAATTTTTCAGCTTGCTTTTGTGCAGATTCATAGCTTGCAAATGGACCAAATACTAGTCTTTCAACATTAAAAGGGGTTTTCAAGATTTTTTTCTTCAAAACAATATTTATTTTTTTGGATTTGTGTTTTACACCATTTGTAGAATGGAGTTTTAAGAAATCATTTTTTGTAGTAAAAGTAATACTATTTTTTTCTTGAAAATTATCACTCTTAGCTCCTAAGTATTGTTTTAATCCGATTAAAAAATTACCTTTTTTTAATTCTTGAGTAAGATTTATTTTTGAAGATTCTTCTGCTAAGCCAGTTAATGTCAATATTGGAAAAATTGAACAAAATAACCAACATCCATAAATCAGAAACTTTAAGTTCAATTTGCGCAGCATAAGTTTGACATTACCTCTTCAATTCAAAACTTTAATTTGCACCAATGCATATAAAGGTTTAGATTATCTAGATTAAACATTATCAAGAAAAATGTCTAAACTTAAAACTCGTAAATCAGCAGCTAAAAGATTTAAAGCTACTGCTACGGGTAAATTTACTAGAAGAAGAGCTTTCCATAATCATTTATTAGATCACAAAAGCTCAAAATTGAAGAGACATCTTAAAACAAAAGCTGTTGTTGATGAAAGAGATGCTGATAATGTAAAATTAATGATTCCCTACGCTTAAGAGCATTCAAATTACTTTTAAATTAAATTTATGGCACGCGTTAAAAGAGGCAACATAGCCAGAAAAAGAAGAAACAAAATCTTAAACCTTGCAAAAGGTTTCAGAGGAGGAAACAAAAATCTTTTTAGAACAGCAAACCAAAGAGTAATGAAAGCTCTCTGCAACGCTTATAGAGATAGAAGAAGAAGAAAAAGAGATTTTAGAAGACTTTGGATTTCAAGAATAAATGCCTCAGCAAGAATTAATGGCACAAATTACAGCAAATTAATTAATGGTATGAAGAGCTCCGACATAATTATCAATCGAAAAATGATGGCACAACTAGCTTTGAGCGATCCACAATGTTTTGAAAAAATAGTTTCTACCGTTAGCAATTAAATTAAAATAAAATTGTGAACAATCTATTATAAGTAATGGAAATATCTTCCTTTCAATCCTATTTGATCATACTTTTTATAGTACTTATAATAATCTCTATTTTTGTATTTCGACAATTTCTTAGGACAAGAAAAGAAGAATTAAATTTAGTAAAATTTGAGCAAAAAGGCTTAAATTCACTAACAAAAGCTTCTGAATTATATGAATTTGGCTCTATCCAAATTAAAAAAAGATTATACACAGAGGCCACTAAGACTTTTCTGAAAGCTATTGAATCTTATAATAATGAACCTGAAGAAGCAAAAGCTATCATTGAAAATGCTCTCGGTTTTTCTTATGCAGCGCAAAATGAATTTAAAAAAGCAATCAAGCACTATAACTCTGCTATAAAATCACTCCCTGAATATACAGTCGCTTTAAATAATCTTGCATCCGCACAACAAAGATTGCTGGAATATGATTTAGCATATGCAACTTATAAGAAAGTTTTAGTAATAGATCCAAACAACAAAACAGCAATTAAAAAAAGTAAAGAACTTGAAAAAAGAAATAATTACACCCCTTACAAAGGAATAAAAGATAAAGGATTTTAAAATGAAAGAAGATTCATCTTTACAAATTGGAGGTAAAAGCTTCTCAAGTAGATTGATGGTTGGTACAGGAAAATATAAGTCTTCAGAAGTAATGAGAGAGAGTTTAGCGAATACTGAATCTGAAATAGTGACTGTCGCAGTAAGAAGAATTCAAAATAATCAAAATGGTGAAAATTTACTGGAAAAAATTGATTGGAACAAATTCTGGATGCTTCCTAATACTGCTGGTTGCAGCAATTCAGATGAAGCAATAAGAATAGCAATTTTGGGAAGAGAACTTGCCAAATTATCAGGTCAAGAAGAAAATAATTTCGTCAAATTAGAAGTTATTCCTGATAAAAAATATTTGTTGCCTGATCCTATTGAAACCCTTAAAGCAGCTGAAATATTGATAAATAAAAATTTTATTGTTCTTCCATATATAAATGCTGATCCAATATTAGCTAAAAAGTTAGAAGAGATAGGTTGTTCAACTGTGATGCCATTAGGGTCACCTATTGGCTCCGGACAAGGCCTTTTAAATTTATCTAATATATCCATTATTATTGAAAATTCTAATATTCCAGTAATAATTGATGCAGGCATAGGTGTACCTAGTGAAGCTTCTCAGGCTATGGAACTTGGAGCAGATGGAGTTTTAATCAATAGTGCTATCGCATTAGCTCAAAACCCCTTAAAAATGGCTAAAGCGATGAATTATGGGGTAAAAGCAGGAAGAGACGCTTTTTTAGCGGGAAGAATTGAGATGCAGAGGCTAGCAAGCGCTAGTTCACCTGAAAAAAACATATCAATAAAATAATTTGATTCTTGAAAAAATTTTAATAACAAATTTTTTAACTAAAGAGAAAAGATTTGAAACTTTTTACAAACTTTTTACAATCTTTTTTCGCATTTTGGAAGCACTCTGTAGTAATTTAATAAATGTAAAATGATATTTTAATTCTGGAGTTTTGAGTGAAAGTAATTGTTCTTGGTGGAGATGGTTTTTGCGGTTGGCCTTGTGCGGTGAATTTAGCAGAACAAAATCATGAGGCTATTATAGTTGACAACCTAAGTCGCAGAAAAATAGATATTGATCTTGAAGTGGAATCGTTAACCCCAATTTCTTCTATAAATGAAAGACTTTCTGCATGGGAAGAGACCGGTGGAAAACCAATAAAATTTGTCAATATTGATCTTTCGAAACAATATCAAAAATTACTAAATTTACTTATAGAAGAAAAACCTGATTCGATTGTACATTTTGCTGAACAAAGAGCTGCACCATACTCAATGAAATCAAGTTATACCAAAAGATATACAGTTGATAATAATGTGAATGGTACTCACAATTTACTTGCTGCAATTGTAGAAAGTAATTTAGATATTCATATTGTTCATTTAGGAACCATGGGAGTATATGGATATGGATCACATAGAGGCGCAACAATTCCTGAAGGTTATTTAAAAGTTGAAGTACCTCAACCGGATGGAAGTCGTTTTGAAGAAGAAATTCTTCATCCCGCCAGTCCTGGCAGCGTTTACCATATGACAAAGACATTAGATCAATTATTATTTCTTTATTACAATAAGAACGACTTGATTAGGATTACAGATTTACATCAAGGCATTGTTTGGGGCACAAATACAAAAACAACATTAAAAGATCCAAGATTGACAAATAGATTCGATTACGACGGCGATTACGGTACTGTTCTGAATAGATTTCTCATGCAAGCAGCAATCGGATATCCCCTTACTGTTCATGGGACAGGAGGACAAACAAGAGCTTTTATACATATAAAAGATTCAGTAAAATGCGTCCAACTAGCTCTAGAAAATCCTCCACAATCTGGCGAACGAGTAAAAATTTTTAATCAAATGACAGAAAGTCACCAAGTTGGCGAATTAGCTAAAAAAGTTGCTTCTCTTACTGGAGCCGAAATAAATTATTTACCAAATCCTCGAAATGAAGCTGTCGAAAATGATTTAATAGTTGATAATAAATGCTTCATAGAATTGGGGCTTAATCCCACCACTCTTGATAATGGCTTATTAGAAGAAGTTGTTGAAGTAGCTAAAAAATACTCTATGAGATGTGATAAAAAAAGAATTCCTTGTATTTCAACTTGGACGAAAAAACAGGCTAAAGCAATAAAAACTAATTAAAAATAGTTTTATATCTAACTTAAAAAAGTGAAAATCGCATTCTTTACTGAAACTTTTCTACCTAAAGTTGACGGAATAGTAACAAGACTAACTAAAACCATCGAATTTTTAACAAAAAATGGTGATGAAGTTATAGTGTTTTGTCCTGAAGGATGTCCTGATTTTTATAAAGGAGCAACAATAATAGGAGTTGCTGCAATGCCGCTACCTTTATATCCTGAATTAAAATTAGGCTTACCTGGCCCTGCAGTCTCTGATAAGTTAGAAGAATTCAAGCCAGACTTAGTACATGTAGTTAATCCCGCTGTACTTGGACTTGGAGGTATATGGCTAGCAAAAACAAACAATA
This sequence comes from Prochlorococcus sp. AG-335-A05, assembly GCA_003282425.1. GTDB lineage: Bacteria > Cyanobacteriota > Cyanobacteriia > PCC-6307 > Cyanobiaceae > Prochlorococcus_A. The sequence continues at coordinate 37,723 of QBZF01000005.1, forward strand.
TTCCACTAATTGCAAGTTACCATACACATCTTCCTAAATATCTTGAACACTACGGAATGGGAATGTTAGAACCCCTTTTATGGGAGTTGTTAAAAGCAGCTCATAATCAAGCCTTATTAAATCTTTGCACCTCAACTGCAATGGTTAATGAACTCGAAGATAAAGGAATACAGAGGACTGCTTTATGGCAAAGAGGTGTCGACACTGAAAACTTCAGACCAGAATTAAGAAGCAAAAAAATGAGAGAAAAATTATTTGGAAAATATCAAAATACTGATTCACTTTTGATTTATGTGGGTAGATTATCGGCAGAAAAGCAAATTGAAAGGATTAAACCTGTATTAGATAATATACCCGGAACATGTCTCGCTCTAGTGGGAGATGGACCATACAGGGGACAGTTAGAAAAGATTTTTGAAAACACAAAAACAAATTTTATAGGTTATTTGTCTGGTGAAGAGCTAGCCAGTGCATACGCATCTGGAGATATATTCTTATTCCCATCAAGCACAGAAACTCTCGGATTAGTTTTGTTAGAAGCAATGGCTGCAGGATGCCCAGTAATAGGGGCTAATAAAGGAGGTATCCCAGATATTATCAATGATGGGATAAATGGTTGCTTATATAACCCAGATGAAAAAGACAACGGAGAAAGAAGTTTAATTGAAGCTACTAAAAAAATCCTGGCAGATAAAAATAAAAAAGAAGCTATGAGTAAAGAAGCTAGGAAAGAAGCTGAACAATGGAGTTGGAACCAAGCTACACTTCAATTACAAAAATATTATTCAGAAACACTAGAAAATATCTCCTAAATTTCTATGAGTTATGCCACATATGGTGGAGGGGTAGGATTTATAAATGTATTGATTGGGAGTATTAAAGTAGCTATATTTTGATTCTTATCCGGCCTCTGTTTTTTAGGAAATCTTTTTCCAAATGGCACTCTAATTACATTAGTACCTTCAACAGAATTTACCTTTGTATTATTCCCTAAGGAATTATTTACAAAATTTGGTAAATCCAAATTATTGATTGGCAAGGCCTTAACCTTACCAGATTTTAAATCTTTGCTCATAGCTTCAAATACCCCAAATAAATTTGATGCATGATAATAGTAATAAAAAAACTTAAAAAAATTCTATAAGAAAATATTAAATTTTTTATTCTATTTGACGATAACTAAAAAATCAGGTGAACGCTAGTATTTATGCACATTTTTTGTCATCTAAAAAATCTTTATCGTTGACATTACAAGAACAAATTAAATTTCTATCTCCATAAGCATTATCTATTCTTGATACAGAAGACCAGAATTTGTGTTCGAATTTACCTTTATATGGATATGCAGCCTTTTCTTTTGAATAAGGATAATTCCAATTATCTGAAATCAACTCATTTATGGTATGAGGCGCATTACTAATTAAATTATTATTTCTGAGATTACTATTATTTTCAATTTCTTCAATTTCTTCGTTTATTAATAGCATAGCTTCACAAAATCTATTTAACTCTTTTAAACTTTCACTTTCAGTTGGTTCTATCATCATAGTTTCAGGAACTGGCCAACTTATCGTTGGAGCATGAAAGCTATAATCTATTAATCTCTTAGCTATATCATTAACACTTAAGCCTGTTTTTGACTTCAACTCTCTAAAATCAAGAATACATTCATGTGCGACAAAATTATTTTGTCCTTTATATAAAATCTTAAATTTATTTTTCAATTTATTAGCAATATAATTTGCTGACAATATTGCATGACTACTAGCCTTTCTTAAACCACTTTGGCCAACCATCTTTATATACATCCAGCTTATTGGAAGAATACTTGCACTTCCGTGCTGTGAAGAGGATACAGAATAACCGAATGAATTAGAAATATTATCTTTTAACGAATGAGAAGGGAGAAAAGGACTTAAAGTTTCAGATGTTGCAACTGGACCAACTCCAGGACCACCGCCACCATGAGGGATACAAAATGTTTTATGTAAATTTAAATGGCAAACATCCACGCCATAATCTCCAGGCTTACACAATCCCACCTGAGCGTTAAGATTAGCTCCGTCCAAATAAACAAATGCCCCAACTGAATGAATTAAGTCACAAATTTCTCTGATTTTTAATTCAAAAACTCCATGAGTAGAAGGATAAGTTAACATTAATGCACCAATTTGATTATCAAATTCTTGGACCTTAATTAATAAATCCTCATAAGAAATATTACCTTCAGAATCACATTTTATAGTTACAACATCAAACCCTGCCATAACCGCACTAGCAGGATTTGTTCCATGAGCACTTTGTGGAATTAGGCATTTTTTTCTTGATGAATCACCTTTTGAAGCGAAATAAGAATTGATTGCCAATAAACCGGCAAACTCTCCTTGAGAGCCTGCATTTGGCTGAAATGAAACTGACTTTAAGCCAATAAGGTCACTAATCCATTTCTCAAGATCGCTTATTATTTTTGAATAACCTTTAGTTTGATTAGCTGGAGCGAAAGGATGAATTGAGGATAAATTTGCCCATGAAATAGGACTAAGCTCTGCTGCAGAATTTAATTTCATAGTACAACTTCCTAGTGGAATCATTCCATCAACCAGTGAAAAATCTTTCTCAGCGAGTTTAAAAATATACCTCATTAAATCACTCTCACTTTGATAATTTTCAAATATATTTTGTTGCATCCATTCTTTATTTCTTAGAGGAATGCCGTCAATCTGAAAACAATTATTAAGTGTAATGTGCTTTAAATCTTCTTTTTTTCCTAGCCCATTTGCTATGAAAGTTGCTATCTTATGAATTTCATTTTTATCAGTAAGCTCGTCTATGGAAATTCCAAATCCTGTAGATTCCTCAATCGTTGAACCTAAAGGTAAAATTCTAAAGTTAAAACCGTTTTTTAAAGCTTCGTTATGAATCTTTTCAGATTCATCACAATAAATATCAAGGCTATCAAACCTACTACCACTAGGTACTTTTAACCCTAACTCAGAAAGAATAGATTCGAGATATTTTCTTAATATAACAATCCTCTTCGCCATTTTTGTTAATCCAGAAGACCCATGATAAATGGCATAAAAAGAAGATATTATCGCTAAAAGAGATTGAGCTGTACAAATATTACTAGTTGCTTTTTCTCTTCTTATATGTTGTTCTCTTGTTTGCAATGCTAATCTCAGTGATTGTTCTCCATTTCTAGATATAGTTTGTCCTACAATTCTTCCAGGTATAAGTCTTTTATATTTTTCACTACATGCAAAAAATGCTGCATGAGGACCACCAAAGCCCATTGGAACCCCAAATCTTTGCAAACTACCAACAGCTATATCAACTCCAAATTGGGCTATTGGTTTTATTAAAACTTGCGCAAGAGGATCAATAATTGATGTGACGACTATTTCTGCTTTATGAGCTTGGGAAATTAAAAATGTTGGATCAAATAAGTTTCCATTTTTACCAGGAAGTTGAATCAAGAGTCCAAAAACATCATCATGATTTTTAAAATACTTTTGATTAAAACGTTTTAAATTAATTCCTAATGGTTTAGCTCTTGTCAATAAAACATTAAATGTATGATCAAAAACATTTTCATCTACTAAAAAAATATTTGAGGACTTTTTTTTCCTTGAAGAAAAACTCATTGTCATTGCTTCTGCGGCAGCTGTTCCCTCATCTAAAAGCGAGGCATTAGCTATTGAGAACCCTGTTAATTCACAAATTAAAGTTTGAAAATTAAATAAAGCTTCTAATCTACCTTGAGCAATTTCTGCCTGATAAGGGGTATAAGCTGTATACCACCTAGGATTTTCTAATACATGCC
>QBZF01000006.1 GCA_003282425.1 Prochlorococcus sp. AG-335-A05
TCAATCATCTGTTAATGGTAGGGTCAAAATAAGATTACATAAGGGGAATGCAATAGTAATTGGTCGCTCTTCTAAAAATAACTCCCTCTATAGGGAAGATCTAGCAACTTATAGTAAAGATGATATTTTTAATCACGACCAAGCAGAAGGATTTATTTATATGTGGGGGATGTCCAATAAAATATGGGCAGAATTAAATTCAAAAAAGAATAATTAGCGTTCAAGACTTTTGAGACTCTCTAACTTGAGGAGATGGAGATTCAGAAGTTGCTTTCTTTTTATCATTTGTTACGTCTTCTTTGGGCTCTAATTTAATAGTTGAGTCAATATTCTCAATTTCTTTTTTTTCTGATTGCTTAGATCTTTTACTAGAAGATCTTGGCGTTGGTAAAGGTCCTTCTTGTTTTACCGTCAGATATCTAATAACGTCTTCACTCAAACGCATCGCTTTCTCTATTTTGTAAATATGTTGACCATCACCTTGATGACTCAATTGCACATAAATACCTTCTCTATGTTTTGCTATTTGATAAGCTAATCTCCTTTTACCTCTCATTTGACTATCAAGGATTTTACCCCCTAATTCTTCAAGAAGCTTATTATATTTTTCTATGTGATTAGTAACTTCATCCTCCGCTATATCGGGACGAAGAATGTACATTGTTTCGTAAAAAATTTGATCGGTCATAATTTCAGACAAGGTCTTTGGCTCAGAATTTGTTTAATGAGCGTCTGTTCATTACTTACGATACATTATCAAGGTCAAATTATTTATAGATATTATTTGTTTATTTGATTAAAGATATTTTTTTAATGCATCATGCATAACCTCAAAAGGCACTTCTAATCCGTTTGTCCAATATGATAATGATTTTGCTCCTTGTGCAATTAGCATTTGTGTACCATCTATGGTCATACATCCTTTTTTATCGCAAAATTTCAAGAACGGAGTCGGAGAAGGATTGTAAATTAGGTCATAAACAATTGTTTTTGAGTTTATAGAATTCCAAAAATTTTCACCAAAGGGTATTTCAACATCATTTGCGGTATTAATCATTCCAACTGGAGTTGTATTGATTATTAAATCAACATCTTTAATTAAATTATCAATTTCGGTATTAGTGCTCAGCAAACCTTCTATTTCGATGTCATTTTTAAAATTGCTAATTAATTCATTTAAAGAATTTTTTTTTCGTGAAATGATTGTAATTTTTGATAATCTTAATTCTATTAGACCTTGGATAACTGATCTTGCTGCTCCTCCAGATCCTAAAATTAATGAACTCTTTTTTACTAAATTCAGCTTTTTTAAAGGATAGATAAATCCATCAATATCGGTATTTGTTCCCATCCAATCTTTATTGTCTGTCAATTTAAGGGTATTTATGGCCTTCACTTTTTTTGCAACTGGAGATATTTCACTACAAATTTCAAAAACTTTTTGTTTAAAGGGAATTGTAATGTTCAGACCTTTACAATTCATTTTTTTTAGAGAATTAATAACTATTTTTAAATCTTCATTTTTACAAGGAATAGCCATGTAAATTAAATCTAGGCCTAAATATTGAATAGCTGCATTCTGCATAATTGGAGATAAAGAATGACTCACTGGGTTTCCAATCAAAGCAAGAAATGATGTTTTATTTGTGATCATTATTAAAAGAAATTTTGCAAAAAATTGTGATCTGTTCGGGAACCACACCTCGTTTTAGAGTAACAATAATGTCGTCAATGACCGATTATGGAGAATATTAAATAAATTATCTACCCATGGGGAAGGTTGTTGGAATCGATTTAGGGACAACTAATAGTTGTGTTGCTGTTATGGAAGGTGGTAAACCCACTGTAATAGCAAATGCGGAGGGTTTCAGAACAACACCATCTGTTGTTGCATATACAAAGAATCAAGATCAGCTCGTTGGTCAAATAGCAAAACGACAAGCTGTTATGAATCCTGAAAATACTTTTTACTCGGCCAAGCGTTTTGTTGGTAGAAGAGTTGATGAAGTTAACGAAGAATCAAAAGATGTCAGTTACGGTATTGAGAAGGCTGGGTCAAATGTAAAATTAAAATGTCCAGTACTAGATAAACAATTTTCCCCTGAAGAAGTAAGTGCTCAGGTTTTAAGAAAACTTTCTGAAGATGCAGGTAAATATTTAGGAGAAAATATCACTCAAGCTGTCATAACTGTTCCGGCTTATTTTAATGATTCTCAAAGACAAGCTACAAAAGATGCAGGTAAGATAGCAGGGCTTGAAGTTTTAAGAATAATAAATGAACCTACAGCTGCAGCTTTAGCTTATGGATTAGACAAAAAAAGTAATGAAAGAATACTTGTTTTTGATTTAGGTGGCGGAACTTTTGATGTTTCGGTCCTAGAAGTTGGAGATGGCGTTTTTGAAGTTCTATCAACTTCAGGAGATACCCATTTAGGGGGTGATGATTTTGATAGATGTATTGTTGACCATTTAGCAAGCATTTTTAAAAGCAATGAAGGAATTGATTTAAGACAGGATAAACAAGCTCTGCAACGTCTTACTGAAGCGGCTGAAAAGGCAAAAATTGAACTTTCAAATGCTACTCAAAGCGAAATCAACTTACCTTTTATAACTGCCACTCCTGAAGGTCCAAAACATCTTGATTTAAATTTGACTAGAGCTAATTTTGAAGAACTTGCTTCTAAATTAATTGATAGATGTAGAGTTCCTGTAGAACAAGCTCTTAAGGATGCCAAGCTATCTACAGGAGAAATTGATGAAATAGTTATGGTTGGGGGTTCTACTAGAATGCCTGCTGTTCAAGAGTTAGTTAAGCGAGTCACTGGTAAAGATCCTAATCAAACTGTAAATCCAGATGAGGTTGTAGCCGTTGGTGCAGCTATTCAAGGAGGAGTTTTAGCAGGTGAAGTCAAAGACATATTGCTTTTAGATGTTACCCCGTTATCTCTTGGTGTAGAGACCTTGGGGGGGGTCATGACTAAGATGATCACTCGAAACACAACAGTGCCAACAAAAAAATCAGAGACTTATTCAACTGCTGTTGATGGTCAAACTAATGTTGAGATTCATGTTTTGCAGGGTGAAAGAGAAATGGCTTCAGATAATAAAAGTTTAGGAACTTTTAGACTTGATGGTATTCCCTCTGCTCCAAGAGGTGTTCCTCAAATAGAAGTAACATTTGATATTGATGCAAATGGAATTTTAAGTGTTACTGCGAAAGATAAAGGAAGTGGTAAAGAACAATCTATTTCCATAACTGGTGCCTCAACTCTTTCAGACAATGAGGTTGAAAAAATGGTTAAAGATGCAGAATCAAACGCCTCTGTTGATAAAGAAAAAAGGGAGAAAATTGATTTAAAAAATCAAGCTGAAACTCTTGTTTATCAAACAGAAAAACAGTTGGGTGAACTTGGTGATAAAGTTGATGCTTCTGCTAAAACTAAGGTAGAAGAAAAAAGTAAAGAATTAAAAGAGGCAACTTCTCAAGAAGATTATGAATCAATGAAGAAATTGTTAGAAGAACTTCAACAAGAGCTTTACGCAATAGGTTCTTCTGTATATCAGCAGCCAGGTAATCAGCCTCCGGCGCCAGGTGGTCCAGAGTCAAAGGAATCTAATGATAAAGGGAGTGATGATGATGTGATTGACGCAGATTTTACAGAAACAAAAGATTAAAGAAGATGATTTTCAATCTCATTTGATACCCAATTAGAGCAAGCTGGGGCAAGTAATATTCCATTTTTATAAAAACCGGTACACAAGATTAAACCTTTTTCTAAACTTTTTAATATCGGTGATGGTTCACCCTCTGGGCGAGACCTTATTCCAAACCATTTATCAGTTATATTATTTTTATTTAACCATTGAGGTTTAGTCTCTAGGAAATGTGTCAAATCTTCAAATGTATTTTCTTTTGGTTTAATATCATATTCGTCGGTAGATCCAATAATTATTTTGTTTTTATTTGTCCGAATAAAATTTGTACCATCGATACTGAAATGCTTAGGTAAACTTAGTAAATTAATTTCTTCATTATTAAGCGAAATTTCTATGGCTTGACCTAAAACAGGTTTCAACTTTATGTTATGAAAATTTAAGTCGATCAATTTGAGGGTATCAAGAGAGTTGCATAAAATAATTACATCACTTTTAATTTCCAGTTTGTTGCTGCAGGTAGAAATCCATTGATTGCCTATTTTTTTTATTTTAATAATATTTTCCTTAATAAAATTTATTTTTTTTTCCTTTAGATAAATATTTAATGTTTTTAATAATGTAAGAGGATCTATTCTGCCATCTTCATTCGAGATGATTCCTTTTAGGTTATCCATGTTAAATATTGTATTAATGCTCTGAATAATGGTGGAATCTTGTTCTAAAACCCTTAGACCTCGCCTGGGATGATGAGAAAAAAACTTACACAGTTTTTCAAAGTTTTCTTGCTTTGTTGTTAGTTGGATTAATGGTTTTTCAATTTGTAAATTATTATTGTATTGCTTAAGGAATTTTATCCATTTTGGCCATAATTCATTACTTTTCTTTCTAAGTTCCCAACTTCTGCCTTTACTTTTTTGATACATATTACTTATTAGGAGACCTAGTGCTGCACTACTACTATTTTTCTTTTTTTGTTGATCTGCAATGGTAATTTTAAAACCTTTTTTAGAAAGCTCTAATGCGTTAAATTTTCCAACAATTCCTGATCCTACAATTAAAATATGAGCATTTTTAAAATTCCTTTTCGATCCCTTCATTAGTATATTATAAGTAATTATTCAAAAAATTTTATAGCTTAGATTTCTTTTTGGAAAAACTATCAATTATTTTGAGAACTGTATGTCCAGATCGTCCCGGACTGGTTAGTCAATTAACTAGTTGGATATCACATTATGGCGGCAATATAAAGCATTCAGATCATCATACCGATCAAGATGCAGGATTATTTTTGAGTAGAATTGAATGGGATAGAAATGATTTACCAATTAATAAATCTGAAATTTATGAGCAATTTGAAAAAATTGCAATAGATATAAATGGCAAATTTAATATTAATTATTCAGATGAAATACCAAATGTAGGTATTTTTGTAAGTAAGCAAAACCACTGTTTAATTGACTTGCTTTGGCGAGTAAGAAATGGTGAATTAAAAATGAATGTACCATTAATAATTTCTAACCATCCTGATCTTGAAAGTATTGCTAAAGATTTTAAAGCTAAATTTGTTTGCTTTGATACTACCAATTTGTCTAAATCTATTGTAGAAAAACAAATTTTAAATTTGTTAGAAGATTTTGATATTGAACTTGTTGTATTAGCTAAATATATGCAAATTTTAAGTGACTCTTTTTTGGAAAAATATTCCTCAATTATTAATATACATCATTCTTTTTTGCCTGCATTTAAAGGTGCGCAACCTTATCATCGAGCATGGAAGAGAGGGGTGAAATTAATTGGAGCAACTGCACATTATGTTACCCAAGATTTAGATGAAGGACCAATAATTGAGCAATGTACTGTCAATGTAAGTCATAGAGATGAGGTTCCTGATTTGATTAGAAAAGGACGAGATATTGAGAGGATAGCACTTGCAAGAGCAGTTAGATTACATTTAAATCATCAGATTTTCGTATACGATAGTAAAACGGCTGTTTTTGATTAAAAATCAATTTTATAACTCTTCTAATTCAATTTGTATTTGTCTTTCATAAATTGATTTTTCATTAAAAGCTCTTGCTACTAAAAAACTTGTAATACAACTAATAAGAACAGGTTTCATTATTAATAAATTTTTTGTTAGTGCAAAAGCCAAAAACATTGCCGTTATAGGAGTCCTAGAACATCCTGCAACAAATGCCCCCATTCCAGCAAAGATATATGTACTTGGGGCATGACCTGTAGCAATTTCTACCCAGCTTCCCATTATTAAACCTATGGCTGCACCCAAAGTGAGCATTGGATAAAATAATCCTCCAGGTGCTCCTGACGCGGCAGCTAATCCAGTTGTTATAAAAAGTATAAATACAGCTAAAAGAGCTATTTCAATACTTGTATTTTTTTCAGCTATTATCTTTTGTAATTCATCTAAATTGTGAAAAGAGCTTGGTAAAAAAGAATAAATGCTTCCAAGTAAAAGTCCGCAAATACTCATTTTTAAAATAAATTTGTTTTTATACCATCTTTTCCCAAGATCTTGCATAGCAAGAACATATTTGCTGTAAAGTTCTGCAAATAATCCAATAATAACCCCTAGCAAAACAAGATAAATAAAATCTATGGGCAAGAAAAAGACAGATGGATCATATTCTTTTTGGATTAAAAACCCTAGATTGAAGTCAAAACCTCCAGCCTTTGGGTCTAACCCCAAAGCTTGAATAATATCCGCAGAAGAATCTGCTATGAAAGTTGTTATTACCACTAATAATAAGACTACTGGTCGTGCAGAATTTAATAATTCTTCAATCGCGTAAATGAATCCACCCAAAGGGGAACTAAATACTGCAGCGATCCCAGCACCGCCTCCTGCCGCAACCAGTACTCTTCTAAACGCTAGAGGCGCTTTCAGCCATCGTGCCATTTGCCAAGCAACTGATCCGCCCATTTGAACTGATGGACCTTCAGGACCCAAGGGGAAACCACAACCAATTGCAATTATTCCAGATACTAATTTCACTAAACCAACTTTAAGATTCATAGGTACTTTTTTATGCCTCAAGAATCCCATGATTTGACTTACTCCAGAACCTTTTGCGGCTGGAGCAATATTTTTAATTAATAATCCTGCCATGGCTCCACCAACAGCACCAAATGCTGGTAAGACTGCAATGGATGGAAATTGATCTAAAAGTTCTAATCTCCAATTATTTATAAAATAAATACCAGTTTTAAAAAAAATACTAGTTATTGATGCTCCTAATCCTGTAAATAGAATTGATATGACGACAACAAAGGATCTTTGTTTAAGTAATTTTTTAATGCTACGAGAAGAGTTAGTACTTGTTTTTTGAATATTTTCTTTTATTATCTTTTGCATGGTTTCTTATCATTTTGACAAACTAAAATTTTCTATTTCATCAAATTGAAGATAACGATAAAGTTCATCAGAGTATGGATTTATTTTGTTTTTAGTAATATCTTGATACTCATTTACTGTAGGTATTTTACCTAGAAGAGCACAAACTGCTGCCAATTCAGCACTTCCTAAAAATACTTGGGCATTTTTGCCAAGTCTATTATCAAAATTTCGGGTGCTGGTTGAGAAGACAACAGAACCTTCATCTACTCTTGCTTGATTTCCCATGCATAATGAACAACCTGGTAACTCTAATCTTGCTCCACATTTTTCAAATATTTCATAGTGTCCTTCTGCTTTTAGTGTTTCCTCATCCATTTTTGTCGGAGGACAGATCCATAGTTTTGCATTTAATTTTTCTATACCCTCAAGAACCTTAGCAGCAGCTCTGTAATGTCCGATATTTGTCATGCAGGATCCTATAAATACTTCATCGATCTTAGTATTTTCTACATCTTTAATTTCTTTGACATTATCTGGATCATTTGGGCAAGCTACTATTGGTTGTGTAACTTTAGATAGGTTAATTTCTATTATCTCTTTATAAGAGGCATTTTCATCTGGTTGAATTAATTCAGGTTTTTTTAGCCAGGTTTTCATATCACTAATTCTTCTTGATATCGATTTGGCATCTTGATAATTGCTTTCAATCATTTTCTCTAAGAGGCAAATGTTACTTTTTAAATATTCTTCTACAGTTTTATGTGATAAGAGTATTGTGCTTCCAGCGCATGATCGTTCAGCTGTAGCATCAGTCAATTCAAATGCTTGTTCAAGTTTTAAATCAGGTAAACCTTCTATTTCCATGATTTTACCGTTAAATATATTTTGTTTATTTTCCTTAGCAACGGTTAATAGACCTTGCTTTATTGCAAAGAGCGGAATTGCATTTACAAGATCTCGTAGCGTTATTCCTGGTAGTAAATTTCCTGTAAATTTTACTAATACTGATTCCGGCATATTTAATGGCATTGATCCTATTGCTGCAGCAAAAGCAACAATACCTGAGCCTCCAGGGAAGGAAATTCCAAGGGGGAATCTTGTATGACTATCCCCACCTGTTCCTACAGTGTCAGGAAGTAGCATTCTATTAAGCCAACTATGGATTATGCCGTCTCCAGGTTTAAGAGCCACACCACCTCTTTGTGAAATAAAATCAGGTAATTCTTGATGGGTAACTAAATCAACTGGCTTAGGATATGCAGCAGTATGACAAAAACTTTGCATCACTAAATCTGCAGTAAAACCTAAACAAGCTAGCTCTTTAAGTTCATCTCTAGTCATTGGACCAGTAGTATCTTGGCTACCAACAGTTGTCATAATGGGTTCACATGTCATACCAGGAAGCACTCCTTTTAATCCGCATGCTTTACCTACTATTTTTTGTGCTTGAGTAAATCCAGTATTAATCTTTTTTGGACTTTTTGGACGGATAAATATTTCACTAGGTTCTAATTCAAGTTTTTTCCTGATTTTATCTGTCAGGGATCTTCCAATCATAAGATTTATTCTTCCACCTGCTTGAATTTCATCTGTAAGTGTTGATGGGTTTAATTTGAAATGACTAATGACTAATTCAGTATTTGAAATTTTATCTATTTTTTTAATGACACCTTCGTAAGGCAGTATTTTAAGTAAATCACCAGTCTTTATTTCAGAGACATCAGTTTCAATTGGAAGCGCGCCTGAATCTTGGGCTGTGTTAAAGAAAATTGGTGCTATTTTGTTACCTATAATTACCCCACCGGTTTTTTTATTAGGAACAAAGGGGATATTTTCGCCTAAATGCCAAATAACAGAATTAATTGCAGATTTTCTTGAACTTCCTGTACCAACAACATCACCGACATAAGCTATTTGTATATTTTCTTTTTTAAGATCATCAAGAATTTTTAATCCATCTTGGTTCTTGAATTCAAGCATGGATAAAGAGTGTAGTGGGATATCTGGACGGGTTGTAGCATGAACTGCTGGAGATAAGTCATCAGTATTCGTTTCTCCATCAATTTTGAATGCTAAACATGTAATTTCTCTCGGAAGAGAATTTTTAGTTGTAAACCATTCTGCATTCGCCCAACTATTTATAACCTCTTCTGCATAAATATTATTTTGAGATAAATCAAAAATTTCATTTGCTGAATCGTAAACAAGAATAATATCTTTTAAAACTTTTGCTGCTTCTTTCGCAAGTAAATTGTTTTTACTTTTGAGTATCTCAATAAGCGAGTTAACATTATATCCTCCGATCATTGTTCCAAGAATTTGTATTGCTTTTCGGGAATTAATTAATTTGCAATGTTTTTCACCATTCACAATCGCTGTAAGCCAACTTGCTTTTATGTACGCTGCTTCATCAACTCCTGGCGGCACTCTATTTATGAGTAAATCTAGTAAGTAGTCACTTTCGGAAATATTTTCTTGTTCTAATAGTTGTGTCACACAATTAGTTTGTTCTGCATTTAGTGGCAATGGAGGTATACCTTGAGCCGCTCTTTTAGCTACGTGGTCTGCATAATCTTTGAGCAATGTTTCCAATTTCTTCATTTGTGAGGTTTAATGCCTAATCTATTGTTATTTTTAATATTGATAAGGAGAGTATTCATCAATGCTTTTTTAAATATTCAAACTTCTTAATTAATTAATGACAACTTCATCAAATAATCAATCTTTAGAAAAAACATCTGATTTGCATGTTGTTGAAACACGTCCATTAATACCTCCAAGCAAACTTCATAATGATATACCTCTTGATTATACCTCTGCTGATACTGTCTCCAATACTAGAAGATCAATACAAAATATTTTGCATAATAATAATCCTAGGTTATTAGTCATAGTAGGACCATGTTCAATTCATGATATTAAAGCTGCTAAAGAATATGCAGAATATATTCAAGAATTTAGAAAAATCTATAATGATAAATTGGAAATTGTAATGAGAGTATATTTTGAAAAACCAAGAACAACAATAGGATGGAAAGGATTGATAAACGATCCTCATTTGGATGGTTCCTATGATATCAATACAGGCTTACGTAGAGCTAGAAGTTTACTCTCTTATCTTGCAACTCGCGATATCCCTTCAGCTACAGAGTTGCTAGATCCAATTGTTCCTCAATATATTGCTGATTTAATTAGTTGGACAGCAATTGGTGCAAGAACTACCGAAAGTCAAACTCATAGAGAAATGGCTTCAGGATTATCCATGCCTATTGGTTTTAAAAATGGTACTGATGGTTCTTTTAGTACTGCTATTAATGCGATGCAGTCGGCTTCAAAATCTCATCATTTCTTAGGTATTAATGATCAAGGTTATGCTTCTATTGTAAATACAACCGGCAATCCAGATGGTCATATAGTTTTAAGGGGAGGTTCTAAAGGAGTTAATTTTGAGAATCGACATGTAAAAAGTATTTCTTCCGAATTAAAAGAAGGTAATCTTCCTTACAAAGTTATGATTGATTGTAGCCATGGAAATTCTAATAAAGATTACAGGAAGCAATCTGATGTTCTTGAAAACGTAGCAAATCAGATTAAGAATGGTGAAAAAAATATTTTAGGAGTAATGCTTGAAAGTCACCTTAAGGAGGGTAAACAAAAACTTTCAAATATAAAAGATCTTGAATATGGTAGGAGCATTACTGATGCTTGCATAAATATAGATACAACAAAAAATTTGCTTCAGATTCTGTATGATTCAATTTTGTAATTTATAAACCTGTAATAAAAAAGTTAAAGCAAAATGCAGCTGAAATTGGAACGATAAAATTATCTATTCCATAAATACTAAATTGTTCAAGCATTGTAGAAATAGAAGCAATAGTAAAGTAATTTATATTAAAAGTGTATTTTTGGATATAACTTAAACCAAAAACTACTATCAAGCTTGTAATAAACATAGTGGTTGTTCCAAAAAAGGATTTTCTTTGGTTTAATAAAATCCAACTTTTGGATTTAAAGTTTTTTCCTATTAATGCTGCAAAGCCATCACCAAATGTCATTATAAAAAAACCAGCAATGAGCGACGTAGGATCTTTTTCCCAATAAAGGTAAATTAAAATAAATAAACTTAAACAATAAAATAAAGTTCCATAACTTTTTCTATCTACATCCTCAATAGTTGGAAATAATTTATATTGGTAATTTATGAAAGTTAACAACGAAACAAGCCCTGTAAAACAAAGAGCAGAAGTTTGATTTATGTCTAAGAATTTTGCGAGAGGTATTAAAGGTCCTATTCCAATATGAATAATTTTTCTTAGTACCTCTTTATTATTTGAATTAAATCTTTTATATATTATTGATATACAAAAGATAATAAATATATAAATTAAAATAAAAACAAAATTCAACAACTTAATTAGGCTGCTTTTTGATGAGTAGTCATTACTCTCAATTTTAATATTGCCTTGGCTTCTAGTTGCCTAACTCTTTCTCTGGATACATTTATTTGTCTTCCTATTTCGGCGAGTGTAAGAGGTTCTTCTCCATCTAAGCCGAATCTAAGTTTCATAATCTTTTGTTCTCTTTCATTGAGTTGATTCAGCCAAGTTCCTAAATGTTCTTTTTGGATAGTTCTGTCCATTCCTTCCATAGGCTCTTCTCCATTTGGATCGGGAATAAGTTCACCAAGAGTACTACGATCTTCTTCGCCTCTTGCATGAGCATCAAGAGATGCGCATGGAGCACTTTGAGAGATTAAGTCTTCTAAATCTTTTTGCTCAATTCCCATTGCTGTTGCCATTTCTAATCGGGTTGGTTGCCTTCCAGATTTTTGAGATAATTCTCTGGAAACTCTTCGCATTTTGGAAAGCTTTTCACTGATATGAATTGGCAATCTAATTGTTCTAGCACTATTATCAATAGCTCTTGTCATTCCTTGTCTAATCCACCAATAAGCATAAGTAGAAAATTTATATCCCATCGCAGGATTAAATTTATCAACCGCTCTTTCTAAGCCTATAGCACCTTCCTGTACCAAGTCTAATAATTCTAACCCTTGATTTTGATACTTCTTGGCAACAGATACTACAAGTCTTAAATTGGCTGACATCATTCTATCTCTAGCTCTTTTCCCAATTTTAATTAGGCGAAGATTTTTTGATGATCTTTCTATCTCAGGAATTTCTAGCATTTTTTTCATGTTTTGAACATGATGCGCCAGTTCTATTTCTTCTGCGGCGGTAAGAAGAGGAACTCTTCCAATGCTGCTTAAGTAATAACCTATTGAATCTGAAGCAAGTCTTGCAGATTTTTTTTGGTTTTGTTTAGCAGTTAAGCTCGGTTTTGTTTTGCGAGTCTTGCCCGCAGTGTTTGGTAATCTAGGTTCTTCAGTTTTCTTTTTTGAAGAACTATTTCCAGATTCCAGAAGGATCCCCATCACCCTGGCCTCTTTAAGTGGATTTTTTAGAAAGTTAGCACTGAAATCAAGAAAAAAAATACTTTTGCGTTGAAACTTTAAAGACAAAAAAATTGATTTGTATCAATATTGCTTTAAAGTAGTTGATATGACTGGATTTTTTATAAATATAAAATTTTTATCAATATTAAGAAGTTTTTTAAAATGTTATAAAAAAATTTATTTTTTTAATCTTTTATCAGATCAATTTGAGAACGATTTGAGTTCGAATACCCACTTTTTTTTTCGTATATTCCATCTTTATTCATGATCCAGGAGTAATAATTATCATTAATATAAGTTTGTAAAAGATCATATAGTTGAGATTTTAATTTTAAGTCTTCTATAGGTGTAACAGCTTCTATCCTTCTGTCTAAATTTCTTTTCATCCAGTCTGCGCTGCCTATAAAAACTTCTGGATTATTGTTATTGTAAAACCAAAAAATTCTAGAATGTTCAAGAAAATGCCCAATAATACTTGTAACATTAATATTTTCACTTAAATTCTCTCTTTGAGGATACAAACAACATATTCCTCTGATTATAAGATGAATCTTAACTCCTTTTTGAGAAGCTAAATAAAGTAATTGAATAATTTCTGGATCTACTAATGAATTCATTTTTGCAATAATTTCCCCTTTCTCGCCCTTTTCGATATTTTTAATTTCTCTATTTATTAAAAAGATGAATTTTTTTCTTAATGATGTTGGAGATACTAATAATTTCTGATAAGTCTTTTGTTTTGAGAATCCTGATAAGTAATTAAAGAGTTCAATTAAATCTGAGGAGATATCAGGATCTGTTGAAAGCAATCCTATGTCTGTGTAATAGCGAGAAGTGTTTGAATTGTAATTTCCAGTTCCAATATGAAAATAATTCCTTAATCTTCCTTTTTCTTTTCTAACTACTAAAGCAATCTTTGTATGTGTTTTAAAGCCTAGTATTCCATAAACAACATGAATTCCAGCTTGCTCAAGCTGTTTTGCCCACTGGATATTGTTATCTTCATCAAATCTTGCTTTGAGCTCAACAAGAGTCATTACCTCTTTCCCATTCTCAGCTGCTCTCATTAAAGCTTCAATAATTGGAGAATCTTTTGAAACTCTATAAAGAGTAATTTTAATAGCTAATACAAGTTTGTCGTCAGCAGCTTTATTGATGAATTCTTCTACAGAGGTTTTGAATAAGTCGTATGGATGATGTAGAAGTATACTCTGTTTTCTAAGAATGCTGAAAATAGAGTTAAAATTTTTATCCTGAGAAGAATTTAACGATTTTAATAATGGATGTGTATCTCCAATTAATAAATTTTCTTTTAAGTCCTCTCGATTAATTTTTGTAAGATAATTTAAATCGTCAAGTCCTAATAAGCTTTTGCAAAAGTAAATATATTCTTCAGGTATTGCAATACTTTCAATGAGTAACTTTAAAATATTTTGTGGAATGTTTTCTTTTACTTCTAATCTAACTACATCTCCCCCTAATCTTCTTTTTTGCAAGCTTTGCTCTACGGCAAGAAGTAAGTCATCAGCTTCAAGTTCTTTTAATTCTAAATCTGCGTCTCTTGTTACTCTGAAAAAAGAATAACTTAAGCACTCCATTCCATTAAATAAGGCATTGATATTGTTTCCAATTAAGTCTTCAACAGTTATAAAAAAACGCTCTCTTTCATCTTCAGTTTCAATAATTTCATTGGGAATTAGTATAAATCTGCCAATATTTTTTGTTGGGATTTTAATTCTTACAAATTGATTTTTTGATTCTTCTCCATCATTAATTAGAGCAGCTAAATTAAGACTTAAATTACTTATAAAAGGGAATGGGTGCGCAGGATCAACTAATAATGGTGTTAATAAAGGAAAAATTGAAGTTAGGAAATAGCTATTACACCAATTTTTTTGATTTTCATTGAGTTCACTATACTTCTTTATGAAAACCCCTTTATTGTTTAGCTCATCATTTAATTCATTATTAAAATAATTTTCTTGAAGGGTTGTGAGTTTTTTTACTTCTTTATTAATTTTTTTTAATTGTTCTTTAGGAGTTTGACCATCAATACTTTTTTTTCTAATTCCGGCTTCAACTTGAGTCTTTAATGATGCAACTCTAACCATAAAAAATTCATCAAGATTATTACTGAAAATTGAAAAAAATTTAATTTTATCTAGTACTTTATAGTCTTTCTCCATGCCGGTAAGAAGCACTCTTTTATTAAAGTCGATCCAACTTAATTCTCTGTTAATAAAATTGTTAGTTTCGTATTTCATTAAGGGATTATATTTTTTTACTATAAGAAATATTTTTATTTTTTCCTTCAGCAATAAGGTAAATCATAAAAAGTAAAATAATTGATCCTGCAATAAATGGTGCTTTGGGCCCAAAATCATCATAAACTCTTCCAGCCATTCCGATACCAAAAACCCCGCCAAGACTTTGAAGACCTTGTAAATTACTTAATATAGACCCTTGGTTATCACCATCTAATTTCTTTGATATTAATGCCCTTAATGTAGGTGTAATTAAACCCGCACCCACAGCTAAGAATGAAACTGCAGAATAAATATTTACAGTTGCATTTTCTTGAGGGGTAGTTATCAAAAGAAAACATGCTAAAAGAATAAAACCTGAACCAATTAAAGTAAGTTTCATTTCTCCAAATTTTTTTACTAGAGGACCAATCAGTCCTCCTTGTACAACAATTGCTATTACCCCTACAGCTACAAGAGTTCCACTAGATGCTTTAGTTGTCCAATTCAGAGACTCTTGAAGGAAAAAAATTAAAATATTTGTTAGTCCAGTAAAAGCTATGAAATATATAAAAAAAGCTAAAGATAATTTTCTAATTTTTTCTTCTTTAAATACTTTAAATAATTGTTTGAGAGGATTTTTTAAAATTTGGGTTGATTTATTTAATCCGTTTTGAGGTTTGGTTTCTGGTAAATAAAAGAATACTAGTATGAAGTTAATAATTGGAATTATTGAAGCTATTATTACTGGAATAATGAAATTATTATTTGTATTTTTAGCAAAAATAACAACAAATATATTACCCAAGAAGAAACTTAATCCAAATGCAACTCCAATAAGTCCAAATGTTTTTGCTCTTTTTTCAGGACTAGAAATATCTGCAAGAATAGTAGTCGCAGTCGCTGCAGTTCCACCACTTAGACCGTCAATAAGTCTTGCTACAAATAATAAAAATAAAGGGATAGTCGCTAGTGAAGTTGACCAATCAAATAAAACTGTAAATGATAATATTGATATTCCGATGATTGAGCCAGTTATACAAAACAAAGTTACAGGTCTTCTTCCATATCTATCACTCATTAGCCCAATAAAAGGCGAAGCTGTAAATTGTGCTAATTGATAAGTACAAGAGAGTAAACCATAAGTACTAGCTTTTGAGTCAAATAGTAAAACAAAAGAGGGTAAAATTGGTAACAGAATACTTTCGCTTAATCGATCATTTAAGAGAGTTACAAAAGCACTTAATAAAGTAAATTTTCTACTTGGCTTGAATAAACTTTCTTTCACGATATTTATCTTCAATACAATTTTCTTTTACTACCATACCTGTTAATGGAGACTAACGTGCCCGGTATAGTTTATTTAGTTGGAGCAGGTCCTGGTGACCCTGAGCTGCTAACTTTAAAAGCCTTACGACTTATTAAAAGTTGTGATGCTGTAGTTCATGATGCTTTAGTTTCTGCCGAAATCATAAAGGAAATTAACAAGAAAACAGAAATATTTAATGTAGGTAAAAGGGCTGGGTTTTGTTCCGTTCCTCAGGCTGATACTAATTCACTTATTGTAAAATTAGCAAACGAAGGGAAGAATGTTGTAAGGCTTAAAGGAGGTGATCCTTTTGTTTTCTCACGAGGTGGTGAAGAAGTATCTTTTTTAGAAAAAAATGGGATTTCAGTAGAAATTGTGCCAGGGATAACTTCTGGAATAGCTGCCCCTTCAAATTTTGGGATCCCATTAACTCATCGAGAAGCAGGAAGCTCTATAACTTTTGTCACTGGACATGAAGATATTAATAAAGACAAAAAGACTGTTAATTGGAGATTGTTAGCGAAATCATCTGACGGTTTAGTAATTTATATGGGTATGAGAAATATAAAATTTATTGTTAAAGAATTACTTTTAGGAGGTTTGGATGAGAATACTAAATGTGCTGTTATTCAAGAAGCAACTTTGCATAATCAAAAATGTTTAATTTCAGAATTAAAGAATTTAGTAAAGACAATCACTAATAAAGGTTTCACATCACCATCAATTATCGTTATTGGAAGTATTGTTGGTTTTAAAGTTAATAACTTTATAAATAACCTGTCTGATGCTTTTTTACCAGAAAAGAAATAATCTTATTTATACAACAATTCCCAGAAATACTTTGGATCAAAAGTTGTTATAAAGTCTATATCATTAACTCTATTAATTTGCCTACAAGATAAACTATTAATTGCGATTAAAACATCATCATTATAAAATTTAGGTAAGATTAATTCTTCCTCTATTATTTGTAATTTTATAGCTTTCTTAACCATAATTCCCTGAAGACATCCACTTTCTTTTCTTGGTGTTAACCATTTATTGTTTCTTTTCAGTAATATATTAAAAGTACTGCCACAACACAATTCATTAGCTGTATTTAACATTAAACAATCATCAAACAATCTATTATTAGCTTCTATTAGTACCTGTATTGATTGATTATATGAAAAAGTTTTACATTGATTAATTAAACTATATTGATTTCTTTTTTCTGTTTGACTAATAAATGTACTTATTGGAGAAAAATTAGGTTTTATAAAATAAAATTCAATCCATAAATTACTTTGATAATACTCCTTTTGATCTTTATTAATTCTAATTGATCTGTCCTTATTCAAACCTCTGCTGAAATTAATTCTAATTGAGCCATATTGATCGTTTTTAAGAGATAATTTTGTAATACCTAGATTAATAATTTCTTTTAAATGTGATTTATTAATATTCAAACTCATGTTTAACACCGTACTGCTATTCTCTAGTCTTTGAAGATGTTCGTCTATCAAAACAGCATTATTATTTTTTATTAAAATAGTTTCGAATATCCCATCTCCAAACTTTAGACCTCTATCATTTGCTGATATAGAAATATTTTCAATATCTAGCCATTTATCTTTATGCCAACCTATGCTCAGTTTCATTTTAATGAATCTATCAAAGGCAAAAGTTTCCACTTTAGTTCTTCTGTTTCATTTTGAGGATCAGAATCACTAACTATTCCACAACCCGCAGATATATTAATTTTTTTGCCATTTACTATAAATGATCTTATCAGTATATTGCTATCAAACTCTCCATTCCAGTCAACTTTGATGAAGGAACCACAGTAAGGACCCCTTGAGTATTTTTCTATTTCAAATAGCCTTTGACATGAACGTAATTTTGGAGCTCCAGTTATTGAGCCTCCTGGCCAGCAAGCAATTAGTAAGTCAACCCAGCTTTTATTTTTTTTTAGTTTTCCTCTTATAACAGACGTAAGATGATGAACTTTTAAGTAACTCTCAAGTTTTAATATTTCTGGAACTTCAACACTTCCTATTTCGCATACTTTGCTTAAATCATTTCTTATGAGGTCAACAATCATAATATTTTCAGCTCTATCTTTTTCATTAGTTATCAAATCTATGGCATTTAAGGCGTCTTGATTTTCATCTTGGTGTCTTGATCTTGTGCCTTTGATAGGTCTTGATTCTACATATCCTGTTTTGTCTATTTTCAAAAATCTTTCAGGTGAAGTTGACAACACTGCTTCATTGATTCCCTTTGAATGATTTATTATTATTCCTCCAAAAGGAGCTTGCAATTTTCTTCTTATTGTTGAATATATGCTTAAAGAACTATATGTTTCTAAAGCTTTAACTTCACATTGAGTCGTTAGATTTGCTTGAAAAATATCTCCTATAGAAATTAATTTTTTAACTTTTAAAATATTTTTTTGAAATTCGTTGGTTATTTTTTTTAAATTAATTTTTGAAAAATCAAATTTCAGATTTCTTTTAATCGAATTTTTTTCTTTTTCAGCATTAATATTAAAAATTATTTTTTCAAATTTATTTAATTCAGAAGAACTAGTTCCCTCAAGAATAATTTCATTAGAAACTAGATTAAATTTTATAATCGGATCATATGATGCAATCCATAAAGTTGATATTTCATTATTCTTCCATGGATTCTTTGGCTCGATGTAAGCACTCGCCTCAAAGTTTAACCATCCCATCCAAAATCCTTTATCAATGTTTTTTAATTTAATAAATGGATTATTATCAATATCCAAATTATTAATATCTCTAGAGCAAATAATTTCTTTTGGGTTGACTCCTAAAATAGACCATTCTCCATTATCTTTCCCATCACTATCTAACCAAGATAAGCCATGTTCTCCAAATTTTAATGCAAAATGATTAGCTATCAATTCTGGGTCAAGCCATTTAGATAATTTTTTTGTTTTAATTCTCATTCTTTTTTATTTGCCATTTTTCTAAGGCTGTTTGTCTAATTCTGCAACTATCGCATTTTCCGCAGGGCTCTAAATCTCCTGAATAACAACTCCATGTTTTTTCTAGAGGAACATTATTGTCAAAAGCTAATTGAATAATATCTTCTTTATTTAAATCTATTAAGGGTGTCCAAAGTTTAATTGGATCTTTTTCTCTTCCACGTTTATTAGCAAGATTAGCTAGTTCTTGAAACTTTTGAATGTAATCAGGTCTGCAATCAGGATAACCAGAATAATCTAATGCATTAACTCCTAAGCCTATTAAATCAGCATTTATTGCTTCGGCATAACTTAACGCAACAGAAATAAAGATTGTATTTCTCCCAGGTACATAAGTGTTGGGTATTGTATTGTACTGTATACCATCAATAGGTAAATCTTTTTTTATATCCGTAAGAGATGACCCTCCCCACAAAGATAAGTCAAGTTTTACTATTTTGAACTCCTCTATTTCAAAATGCTTGGCTATTATTCTTGCGGAATCTAATTCTTTTTTATGTCGTTGTCCGTAATCAAAAGATAAGCCAAATATTTTAGCTTTTGATGCTTTTGCTAATCCTGTAACCGTAGAAGAATCTAAGCCTCCTGATAATAATATTACAGCAGATTTATTGTTTAAATCCATATAAATTATTTGATCTTTAAGTATTTATGTGTCTGAAGACTTAAGTTCCATTCAGGATTATTTTTAACAAAATCTATTGTAAGTGAAAGCCCATTAACGTTTTCCCATGCGGGCTGTAAATAATATTTTTTATTTAGCTTATCAAAATCGCTTTTTGATGATAGGTTCTTATATTTGTTCATTATTTCTTGCTTTATATTAATGGCAAAATCAATATCTTTTTGATCGTTGATAATTATTTTTAATTCATTACAATTTTTCAAAAAATAACTTCTGGGGGGGAAATGTCTTTTTGGAGATAAAGTAATCCAATCATAATTACCTGATATTTTGTTTACGCCACTTGTTTCAATATGAATCTTGATTGGGCTTTGATTTTCTTCAGAAGTTTCTTTATTTATAGCTAAGCACAAATCATCTAAATTATGATGTAAAGGCTCACCACCAGTGATAACTAAAAAAGAAGCTCCTTTTTTTCGAGCCTTTTTTATTTCATCTATGATTTCTTTGATTGCTATTAAAGGGTATTTTTCCTTATTCCATGAATATTTAGTGTCGCACCATGAACATCCAACATTACATCCAGCTAGTCTTATAAAAAAAGCACTTTGGCCTGTGTGAAAACCCTCTCCTTGTAATGAATGAAATTTTTCTACCAATGGTAAGTAATTTGTCATTATTTCATTCAAGAAAACTAAATAATATTAATTTGATTGCACTAATTTGTTTTGTGATGCTTTGATCAATCCTTTAAATAATGGATGTGGTTTCCCTGGCCTTGATAAGAATTCAGGATGGTATTGACATGCTAAAAAATATGGATGATCAACTAATTCAATTAACTCTACTAATCTTCCATCTGGTGATGTACCACTGATTTTGTATCCAGAATCTAAAAAACTTTGTTTGTAGTAATTATTAAATTCATATCTATGTCGATGTCTCTCATAGATAACATCTTCGTTATACAACTCTTTACCAGTTGTATTTTTTTGAAGTCTACAAGGATAAACTCCCAATCTCATAGTGCCTCCTAGATCAACAATATCTTCTTGTTCAGGTAATAAATGTATAACAGGGTTTGGAGAGTCTGGGTTTAATTCGGAGCTGGATGCACCCGGTAATTGGGCTAGATTTCTTGCCCATTCTATTACTGCGCATTGCATACCTAAACACAAACCGAGGAAAGGAATCTTCCTTTCTCTTGCAAATTGTATTGCTTCAATTTTTCCATTCACTCCTCTATTTCCAAATCCTCCTGGAACGACAATTGCATCAACATCATTTAAATACTCTTCGGCTGATTTCTCCTCGATCATTTCAGCACTTACCCAATACAAATCTAATAAAGCTTTTTGTTCAATGCAAGCATGCCTTAATGCCTCGACTACAGAAAGATATGCATCACCAAGTTCTATATATTTTCCAACTAAAGCAACTTTTATAGGGTTACCGGGATTTCTAAGATTATGAATTATTTTTTCCCAATTCTCTAAATCGCATTCTTTATCTTCGAGTTCTAGACATTTTAAAGTCTCTTTACATAACCCTTCATTCTTTAAAGAAAGAGGTACTGAATAAATACTATCAGCATCTAATGCTTCAATTACACAATTAAGATTAACTCCGCAGAAACCACTGAGTTTTCTTTTGAGCCCTTCATTAATTTCTTTATCACTCCTGCATACAAGTAAATCTGGTTGTATACCGATGGATCTTAACTCCTTTACAGAATGTTGAGTAGGTTTCGTTTTTATTTCACCAGAAGTTTTGAT
The DNA here is from genome assembly GCA_003282425.1 of Prochlorococcus sp. AG-335-A05. Taxonomy (GTDB): domain Bacteria; phylum Cyanobacteriota; class Cyanobacteriia; order PCC-6307; family Cyanobiaceae; genus Prochlorococcus_A. The sequence goes on from QBZF01000006.1 coordinate 21,418, forward strand.
GTAAGGAAGCAAAGTTACGTGGATATAAGCGACATCATTTTTGTTAACATCATTTTTAAATTCTCTTATTGCCTCTAAAAATGGTAAAGATTCGATATCTCCGACTGTTCCACCAATCTCAGTTATGACAATATCAGCATTGCTGTTAGCTGCTACTCTATGAATCCTTTCTCTTATTTCTCCTGTGATGTGAGGAATAACTTGAACTGTCCCTCCGTTATAATTCCCTCTTCTTTCTTTATTAATAACTGCTTGGTAGATAGATCCTGTTGTAACACTATTTAAACGAGACATTGCAGTGTCAGTAAATCTCTCATAGTGACCTAAATCTAAATCTGTTTCAGCTCCATCTTCGGTAACAAAAACTTCACCATGTTGAAACGGGCTCATTGTTCCAGGGTCAACATTTAGATAAGGGTCTAGTTTAAGTATTGAAACGCTATATCCTCTTGATTTTAATAATCTTCCTAAGCTTGCGGCAACAATGCCTTTACCAATGCTAGAAACAACTCCTCCAGTAACAAAAACAAATTTTGACATGAAATATTTTTAATTAAGCACAACCTCCCTATATTTTATTTAAACAAAAAATTTATTGCTCATCCACAAATAGTTTATTCATCAATTGTTATTTCAATATCTAATTCTTTTAATTGGGATTTGGAGACATTTGAAGGTGCATTTGTCAGAAGACAATTTGCTTGTTGATTTTTTGGAAAAGCAATTGTTTCTCTTATTGAATTTTCTCCCAAAATTAGCATTGATATTCTATCTACCCCAAATGCTATTCCCCCATGAGGCGGAGCACCCATTTCGAGAGCTTCAATTAAAAAACCAAATTTTTCATCAATTTGATTATCTGTTAATCCAACCGTTCTTAGAACTTTTCTTTGCATTTCGGCTTGATGGATACGCAGAGAACCACCTCCTAATTCTAATCCATTTAGCACTAAGTCATATGCATGTGCTGTGGAGTTCTCTATTTTTTCTTTAAATTCTGTTGAATCATCAATCTTAATATTTTTTGGAGAACAAAAAGGATGGTGTAAAGCTTCATATCTTTTTTCTTCTTCATTCATCTCAAACATAGGAAAATCTGTGACCCACAAAAAGTTCCATTTATCTTTTTCTACTAATTTTAAATCTTTTGCAATATATTGCCTGACTCTATCTAATGATTGATTTACAATTTGCGTATTTCCTGCTCCCAAAAGAATTAAGTCACCATCTTTTGCTCCTGTTATTTTTAAAATATTAGAAATATGACCTTTATTTAAATTATTTTTTATTGCCCCAATTGTTTCAAGTTCATCTCCTTTAACTCTAATAAATGCTAAACCTCCAGCTCCTGCATCTTGGGCAACTTTAAAAATATCTCCTCCAGGTTTAATGCGAACGTTACTAATAGTTGTGTTGCCATCTTTAATAGTTATGGATTTTATTGCTCCGCCCATTTGTATTGCTTTGGTAAAAATGTTAAAACCAATGTTGCCAAGTATCTCTCCTAAATTTTTTAGTAACATTCCATATCTTGTGTCTGGTCTGTCTGTGCCATAGTTGTCCATGGCTTCTTGCCAAGTTATTCTTGGAAACTCTTCATTGAAGTTTATATTTAGTACATTTTTCCATATATTTTTTATTAATTTTTCATTAAAAGAAATGATTTCTTCTTCACTTACAAAACTCATTTCAATATCAAGCTGAGTAAATTCTGGTTGTCTATCAGCTCTTAGGTCTTCATCACGGAAACATTTTGCGATTTGATAGTACTTGTCTAACCCTCCTACCATTAAAAGTTGTTTAAATAATTGTGGAGATTGTGGTAAAGCAAAAAAATCACCGTTTGAAAGTCTAGCTGGAACTAAAAAATCTCTAGCTCCTTCTGGAGTCGATTTTGTCAGTAATGGTGTTTCAACCTCTGTAAATCCAGAATTATCAAGATACTCTCTTACTGCTTTAATAATCTTATGTCTAGTCTTTAAATTCTTGAGTAATTTTCCTCTTCTTAGATCTAAATATCTATATTTCAGCCTAAGCTCTTCTTTTGTATTTTCATAATCATGAACTGAGACAGGAAATGGTAAATTATTTTTAATTGGGTTGAGAATTTGTAGATCTTTAACTTTTAGTTCTAATTCTCCAGTAACAATATTTTTATTTATTGAATCCTTTGGTCTTTCATTAACAATTCCATTAACCATTATCACAGTTTCATTTCTTAGAATCTCAGCCTTTTTAAAAAGAGTATCACCATCTTCAGGATTAATAGTAATTTGCATAAATCCACTATGATCACGCAAATCTATAAAAATTACTCCACCATGATCTCTTCTTCGATCTACCCATCCACATAAATTAACTACATTCCCAATATCTGATTTATTGAGTTTTTCACAAATTTTGTTTCGCATCTAGAAATGACTTATTGAGCAATAATTTATAATGATAATTCTTAAAGGGTAAATTTAGTTAAATATCTTTTTTATAAAAAGCTCTTTTCGTTATTGTCCCCTTGAATGTTTTACCTCTGATTAAAATTTCAACAACATTATCTAAAGTAGCGTAAGAATTTTGAATATAAGCAAAAGCTATTGCCTTTTGCATAGTAGGGGACCAACTACCGCTGGTTATAGTTCCAATATTTTCTCCATTTTTAAATACTTTGCATCCTTTTCGCCCAATAGCTTTACCCTCAATAGTTAGGCCAACTAACTTTTTTTTAATACCGAATCTTGATTGTCTTTCAAGAAAATCTCTCCCAAAAAATTCATGATTATTTTCTAAATGTACTAACCAACCTAATCCTGCTTCATATGGTGTAGTTGTTTCATCTAAATCTTGTCCATATAAGTGCATTCCAGCTTCAAGTCTTAAGGTATCTCTAGCACCTAATCCACAAGGCTCAATATTTTTTGAAACTAAGTAATCCCATAAATTTATTGCTGCTTTTGCGGATAATAGGATTTCTAAACCGTTTTCGCCTGTATAGCCCGTTTTCGAAAAGAATATCTTTTCTTCAGTTGAAATATGTTTAAAAATTTTATATTCACAACCAAAGTAAGGGATATATGAAATACATGATTCAATCCACTCTTCGAATAATTTAAAGGAATTTTTGCCCTGTAGTGCAAAGAGGACCTTATCTTTTTTAGCGTTTGATATACAAACATTGTTGGTATTTAAATTATTTTTAAGCCAAGAAAAATCAATTTGGTATCTGCTTGCATTTACTATTAAAAAAATTTCTGATATATCACTTTCTTGTTGACCAAGGTCATAAATGATTAGGTCATCTATTATTCCTCCCGTTTCATTAAGCATTAATGTATAAAGCCCTTGTCCTTCTGAAAAGGAGTATAAATTAGTGGGAAAAAATTTTTGAATATATTCTTTAGGATTAATTCCTCTTAGAGAAATTACACCCATATGGGAAATATCAAAGAATCCTGCTGATTTTCTTACTGATTCATGTTCATTTATTAATCCCGAAAAGGATATGGGCATTTCCCATCCTGCAAAATTAACTAACTTTGCATTTGACTTAATATATTTTGAATGTAGTGGACTTTTAAGCAAAGCCATGAAATATTTAATGAGTTATTTAGTTTTTTATACTCTAGTTTAGAAATTTTTTATTGCATATTTTTTAATGACATAATTAAGCTTCTCAGTACTTTTGCGGCAACTACACTACTCACTCCGCTACCATCAATTTCTGGAGATAATTCCACAATATCTGAAGCGACAATTCTAAAGTCTTTTAAAGTTTCAAGAATAACTTCAAAGTCACTCCAAAAAAAACCTCCTGGTTCTGGAGTTCCCGTACCAGGTAATAAACTTGGATCAAACCAATCCAAATCTATTGTTAAATATATTGGAGAATTAGAGTAAGGAAGAAGAGCTTTTTTAAATTCTTGAGCATTTCCTCCTGGCAAGAATTTTACTAATTGATTTTGTTGACTCATAAATTTAAACTCTTCTTTGGTGCCACTTCTTATTCCGACTTGCAAAATCTTTTTTTCAGGTAAAACATCTAAGCATCTTCGCATTGCACAGGCATGACTATGTTCATTCCCCATATATGAGGTTCTTAAATCTGCATGAGCATCTAGTTGAATTAAAATCAAATCTGGATATTTATTTACTAACGCCTCAATAGCACCACTAGTAATAGAGTGCTCCCCTCCAAGCATAATGGGAGTAAGCTTGCTTCTCATAATGAAATCTGTTGCTGATTTAACTGATTTAATTACAGACTTTGAGTCATTTTTATCTATTTCTAGTGAACCAAAATCAACATATTTGAAATCGTCTAAATCTTTGCCTAATCTTGGACAAAATGTTTCTAAGCATGTGCTTACTAGCCTTATGGCATTTGGACCAAATCTAGTCCCTGACTTGTAAGAGCATGTACCATCATAATTAACTCCAAATATTCCAATTGAACAATCATCCGGATTTCTATTAGCCCCCATAAAAATTGCACTTTCGTTATCAAATAAATTGTTATTGATCATTTTTACTAATAGAGTTCTTTTACAATTTTATTTGGCATCATTTTAAATGCAGCATTTTGAAAATTTAAATTCCAAACATCACAATCCCTCTCTATTTTCATGACTTCTTTATAATCGACTTTTGATAAATTTAATTCTTCTTCTGAAGCGAATGTCCAACTCCAAATACCACTTGGATATATGGGTACAAATGAATACATAGTTTCAGATAATTTGAATATTTTATTGAGTGATTTCAAAATATTTATATGAATATTTTGGAATGACTCAGGCGATTCACTTTGAGTCGCTAATATTCCCTTTTTCGTAAGTATTCTTTTACATTCCGCATAAAAAGAATCTGTAAATAATAAATTAGAAAATACTGATGGATCTGAACAATCTATAAAAATAACATCATAAAAATTATCTTTACTTTTTTTTACCCATTTAACTCCATCATCAATATGTATAGTTAATCTTTTATCACTCCACGCTTCACCTCCAATTTCTTGTAAAAATGTTTTAGATACTTTTATGACTTCTTCATCAATTTCTACCAAATCAATTTTTGCAACTTTAGAGTATTTTAAGCATTCTCTTGCAGTTCCACCATCACCCCCTCCAATAATCAGAATGTTAGATTTCTTATCAATGCTACTTAACGCTGGATGAACAAGACATTCATGATAATATTTTTCGTCTCTCAATGACGTCATCCAACATCCGTCTAACATTAAAGCTTTACCATAAAAATCAGTCTCTATAATAAGAATTTCTTGATATTTAGAATTTTTTTTAAGTAATACTTTCCCATTTAGCCCAAATCTTGAGCCTTTGTGGTATTCATCTATCCAAATTGGCATATCTTTCATTTTTTTTTCAATTTTTCTCTCATCAGTGTTTTTTTAGCAAGATCCCAAAGCCGCTGAAATTCTTTTGGGTTTTGTTTTTTAATATTATCTCCTACCTGATCTTCAATAATTGCAAATCTGTCTAAAAATTTTTTATTAGTTTTTTGAAGAGATGATTCTGGATTTATTTTTAGAAAGTTTGAAAGACTTATCAAAGTAAAGTAAACATCTCCAAATTCATCTTTTATATCATGTGCCTTTTTGCTTTTTATTGCCTCTTTTAATTCGCATAATTCTTCATCTAATTTATCAAAAATCTTTTTACTACTTTCCCACTTAAAACCGTATTCTTTAACAGTATTGGTAATCTGGTTTGATCCTATAGTTGCGGGTAAACTTTTTATTTTTGAATTTAATTGTCTACTAATTGATGATTTTTTATAAAACCTCTTATTTTCTGAATTTTTAATATTTCCCCAAATTTCTTGTGACTTTTTTAAAGATACTTTTTCTTTTTTTTTGAAAATATACGGATGTCTACTAATAATTTTTTTATTTAAATTCTCAATAACATCTTTTAATTCAAATTGTTTTTCTTCAAAGCCAATTTCGGCATGAAGCATTATTTGTAATAAGAGATCTCCTAATTCTTCACAAATATTATTCGCGTTTTTTTCATATATTGCATCAATAAATTCACTACTTTCTTCATTTAAAAATGGGATCAAAGATTTATGTGACTGTATTTTTTGCCATGGGCAGCCCCAAGTTTTATCTTTTAAATATTTAATATTTGATATTAAAATCTTGAAACTCTCTAAAGTATTCAGATCACTATCTTTCTGATTGTTATATCCATTGTTTAAGTTCATAAAACTATATCTTATTTATTCAATTTTGCCTTAATCATGAAATATTTAAATACTTAGTGTAAAATTTTAAACTTCATCTACTAGAATGAATCATTATAGGGCGATTAGCTCAGCGGTAGAGCGCCTGCCTTACAAGCAGGATGTCCCTGGTTCGAACCCTGGATCGCCCATTTTCTTTTTATAACAATGACTGAGATCGTTAATCTTTCAATCAGTCAAACTGCAGCATCAGAGCTTTCAAGGCAAGCATCCTTTGGTGGATCGCCGGGTCAAATGTTTATTGACTTAATCAAAGATAATACAGGCTCAGAGGGATGGATGCATATTAAATTAAAACCAGGTACATGTAATGGATCTCCAATATCCAGAACTGAAGGCATAACTTTATATGCTGATACTAAAAAGTTTGCTTTTTTAAAAGATTTAAAACTTGATTATTACAGTGATTTAAGTGGCGGAGGTTTTCTTATCTCAACCCCTAAAAATGCCAAAAGGTGTGCTTGCGGTTCTGGTTTTAAACTCTTGTAGTTTTAAATATATTTTGCAAACTGATATTTTTTTAAATTATTTGCTTCTATCAATATAAAATAAGTAAAAAGCTAATGAAATAACTATTGCAAATGAATGAGTCGAATGATGAACTTACATTAAATGATTATTTGCCTTCACAGGTAGAACAAAAATGGCAAAAGCAATGGGATAGTTTAAGAGCATTTTCTCCTAATCCTAGTGATAAAGGGGACCCTTTTTGTATAGTTATTCCGCCTCCAAATGTCACGGGTTCTTTGCATATGGGCCATGCTTTTAATACTGCATTAATAGATGTGATTATTCGTTTTCAAAGACTTCTTGGTAAAAATGTTTTGTGTTTGCCTGGCACTGATCATGCTTCAATAGCCGTTCAAACTATTCTTGAAAAACAATTAAAAACTGAGGGTAAAAATAGCGAAGATATTGGTAGAGAAGAATTTTTAAAAAGAGCTTGGATTTGGAAAGAGCAAAGTGGGGGTAAAATAATATCCCAATTAAAGAGGATTGGTTATTCCGTAGACTGGGAAAGGGAACGATTTACTTTAGATGAAAAATTGAATGAAGCAGTTGTTGAAGCATTTAATATTTTGCATGAGAAAAAACTGATTTACAGAGGTGAATATTTAGTTAATTGGTGTCCAGCATCTCAGTCAGCAGTTAGTGATCTTGAAGTTGAAATGCAGGAGGTTAATGGATACTTATGGCATTTTAAATATCCACTAATTTCTGATCAGGGTCAAATCTTAGATGAATTTTTAGAGGTCGCAACAACTCGACCTGAAACCTTATTGGGAGATACCGCTTTAGCTGTAAATCCTAATGATGAAAGATATCAAAAATATATTGATAAAAAAGTGAAAGTGCCTTTTGTTGATAGAGAAATACCTATTATTTCTGACATACATGTTGATAAGGATTTTGGTACGGGTTGTGTAAAGGTTACCCCAGCCCATGATCCTAATGATTTTGCTATAGGCAAAAGAAATAATTTAAAGCAAATCAATATAATGAATAAAGATGGAACTCTTAACATTAATGCAGGAAAGTTTCAGGATTTAGATAGATTTGATGCTAGAAAACAAATCATAAAGGAATTAGATACTTTAGGTTTGTTAACTAAAATAGAAAACTATAAAAATACGGTACCTTTTTCTGATAGAGGAAAAGTGCCAATTGAGCCATTATTATCAACCCAGTGGTTTTTGAAAATGGACAATATTTCTTCAAGTTGTTTAAAAGAACTTGATTCTAAAAAGCCTATCTTTATTCCTCAGCGTTGGGAGAAAGTTTATAAAGACTGGTTAGATAATATCAATGATTGGTGTATTAGTAGACAATTATGGTGGGGACATCAAATTCCTGCATGGTATGTATTAAAACAATCAGAAGACTCAATAGATCAAAATACTCCATATATTGTTGCCAGAAATGAGAAAGAAGCATTAGACAAAGCTACTAAAGAATTTGGGTCTAATTTGCAACTTATTCGTGATAAAGATGTTTTAGATACTTGGTTTTCAAGTGGTTTATGGCCTTTCTCTACCTTGGGGTGGCCCAGTACTAATGATGCAGATTTTAAAAAATGGTATCCAAATAGTGTTTTAGTTACTGGTTTCGATATTATTTTCTTTTGGGTAGCAAGGATGACAATGATGGGGAAAACTTTTACGAATAATATTCCATTCAAAGATGTTTATATTCATGGCTTAGTTCGAGATGAAAATAATAAAAAAATGAGTAAAAGTTCAGGTAACGGAATTGACCCTTTGCTCTTGATTGATAAATATGGTTCTGATGCTCTGCGATTTGCTTTACTTCGTGAAGTCGCTGGTGCTGGTCAAGATATAAGGCTTGATTTTGATAGGAAAGAAAATACTTCTTCAACAGTTGAAGCATCAAGGAATTTTGCAAATAAACTTTGGAATGCCACTAAATTTGTTTTAGTAAATAAAACTTTTTCTGAAAATTGTTCTTTAAATGAGAGTGATGAAAAATATTTAGAGTTATCTGATAAGTGGATTCTATCAAAATTAAATCAGTTGAATACAAAAGTATCTAATCTTTTAATTGAATATAAATTAGGTGAATCTGCAAAATTATTATATGAATTTGCATGGAATGACTTTTGTGATTGGTATGTTGAATTTGCAAAACAAAAATTTAATAATAAAGAATCCCATAACAGAAAAATATCTGAAAAAATATTAATCAAAGTTCTAACTGATGTGTTGGTTATGATGCATCCCTTTATGCCACATATCACTGAAGAACTTTGGCATAAATTGCAAATCAAACCTGAACAAATTTTATTATCTCTTCAGAAATGGCCTGTATTAGAAAAAAAATATATAAATTCTCAAATAGATAAATCCTTTCAAGGGCTATTTGAAATAATTAGATTGATTAGAAATCTCAGGGTTGAGTTAGGACTGAAGCCATCTCAACTGGTTCCTGTCTACTTAATTTCAGATAATGTTGAATTAACTAACTTTTTGAAAACTTTAATAGTTAATATTAAAACTTTTACCAAGTCATCTGAAGTTATTATTTGTAACTCTAAGGATATCGATAAAAATAATTTTGCTCAGTCTTTTTCTGGAATTATTGGTGATATAGAAATCTATTTACCCTTGAATGATTTTGTAAATCTAGAAGCTTTAAAAGATAGGCTTACTAAGGACCTGCAAAAAGTTAATTCTGATATAGAAACATTAAATAAAAGAATATCCAACAAAAACTTTATAGACAAAGCTCCTAAAGATATTGTTGAGGAATGTTTTGCTAAGTTGAAAGAAGGAAATTTGAAATCGGAAAGAATAAATAAAAAACTTAAATTATTAAAATGATATGACTCCTTTTTTTGAAAATATCTATGAATTGGTCTATTTCTTCAATACAAACATTGGGATTTTTGCTTTTATACTTTTATATATTTTAATTGTTTTATTAATTCTGCCTGCCTCTTGGTTATCTTTATTTTCTGGTTTTTTATATGGTTCTTATCTTGGTTCGATAATAGTTTTTTTTGCGGCAAGTATTGGCGCTTCATTAGCATTCTTTATTTCAAAAAGTTTTTTATCAATAAAGCTTCAAAAAGTTATTAATCGTTTCCCGAGATTAAATCTTATGGAACAAGTTGTGCAGAAAGGTGGTCTCAAATTAATCCTTTTAGCGCGACTTTCTCCTCTTTTTCCTTTTAGTATTCTGAATTATTTTTATGGGTTAAATAATGTTAAATTTAGAAACTTTGCTCTTGGTCTTTTAGGAATCATTCCTGGAATATTTCTTTATTGTTCTATAGGCAGCTTGGCAAAAAGTTTGCAGGATTTAAAAAATTTACAGCCATCAAATAATTTCTTTATAACAACTATAAGTGTGGTTTCTACTTTAATGGTTGTTTATTTTTCAGCAAAGTACGCTAAAGAATATATTAATGACTCAAAAGAAATTAATCTCTAATATTCCAATCTCTTATAGAAGCAATAATTACAAACCAATAAAGTCTTAATTTTCCAAGCAAACTTTTATTAGATTGTAATTCTATATATTTTGCTTGACCGCAAGGGGTTTTAATATATTTGAAAAGATTTTTGTTATCCATAAAAATCGATATCTTTTGATAGTAATTTATTAATCATTAATAGTTTATTTCATTATCTACTTGTTTAGTTTTTCTTAATTTACTGCTAGCTTAAATATTGACTTCTATCAAACGAATTCTCTTAAAATTATATTTTTTCACCTGGTTCGAAACCTCTAAAAGACTTGAATCTAGGAAACCTGAGACTGAATGTTTCAGCATCTTGAGATTGAGTTCTTGCATCAGCTCTGATTTCTACCAATTGGCCAATTAGTTTATCTCTTCCGCTCCAATATTCTTCACGTTGAGAATCACTAAATCCACTCCCGCAATTAAGACGATAATTATATTGATCATCTTTACCTTCAACCAGGATTGCTCCAAGTCTGCCTTCGTTTCGGCCTGTCCCTTCTTCTATTGCTACAACTCTTAAGGTAACTTCTATGAATGGTTTTGCTTTTAACCAATTATGTGTTCTTTTGCATTCATACCACCCATGAGGATCTTTAATCATCACGCCTTCATATCCTCCATCTACGGCTGATTTGTTAAGTTCTACAAATCTACTTTGTCCTTCAGGAGTATCTAAATCCACATTTTCCCAGTCAAGTGTTTGGACATGTTTTAAAAGAGTTGCATTTTTTGCTACCCAATCTTTTACCAACATACTTCTAGAAGTTTGATCTTTTTCCCATAAACCTTTCTTGAAATTTTTTATTGGACATATATCAAACAAGTGTAAAACTGCATCTTTGGATTGTTTGCCATCTTTTCTATGTACTTGCTTCATTAGGTCTTGAAAATTAGCACTCATTACTTCACCGTCTAAGACTAAATCGTAGGGGGTAGGATGTTTCTCTAATACTTTTTCTATTTCTGTAATGATATGACCAAAGTTATTAAACTGTTTGCCGTTTCGAGAAAACATTTCTACTTTATTTTTTCTAATAATTGTTAGGACTCTGACTCCGTCTAATTTAATCTCAATTTGTTTCTTGCCTATCATTTTCTTTTCATGGTTTGCGCTGTCATGTGCAAGGGGACATGAAAAAATAGGTATCGTATACTGTGGAAACTTTTTCGCAACTTTGTTTATTGTTTTTTCAGAAACCCCACACCGAAGATCTTTAATCAATACGCGTCTATAAAATCCGTTCCATTGTTCTTTAGTTGCAGATTTCATAACTAAATTGATCGCATCTCTAGCGGCATGCCCAGTAAGTTCTCTTTTGATTAATTGATTTGTTAATACTTTAAAAATACTCCATTTACATCCTTGACTAGATGTCTCTTCTTCTTTTTCGGGTACTTGCTTTACACCAAAAGTTACTAACGGATCTAAGGCCATAGTTATTCCATCAAAAAAATCATTCAGATCATTTTTCATTGCTTCAAAGATGATTTTTTCTTTATCTAATCTTCTTGGGTGTAATTCTAATTTTTTTATAATTTCTTCTTTTCGAAGTTGTACATGTTTCACAAGTTTTTGAACCGTTACTAATTTACTTTGGCTATTCTGTCTATCTTCCAATCTTTATCACTTTTTGAAAAAGTAAAATCTAAGGGAAGCTCATCTTTCTTATCCTCAGATTTTAAATTTAAAGTAATTATGATTTGATCTTCTTGAACTCTTGGTCTACCTGACTTTAGATTTCTATACTTATTTAAATTTAAGCCAGCTAAAAATTTTAGAAAGTCTTGACGTTTTACATGTGTCTTGTAAGTTTTAGTAGTTAATCCATATGCAGCGTCTATTCTACCTGCTGCTACTTGATCAAAAAATTTCCGAACTAATGGATTAATTCCTCTGGCGCTTATAACAAGCTTAACAGCATTGAAGGTCCAAAAAGATACAAGCACTGCTCCACCAACCAATAAAGCTTTAACACCAATATCTTTTATTAATAATGCATCCATTTTGTAATTAGTTTTTTTTAATTTTAAGAAAATAAATCGTTTTTGATGACTTTTTTTGTCAAAATAATACTAAATTTAATCGATAATGTCTCTAATTCCTCTTTTACCAGTATTTCATAAGTTTAATAGGCAATTTTTTGATCAATCTTTAACAACTAATAGAGAACCTTTAGTAAAGGTTAGATGGAGCGATAATAGATTAAAGACTACTGCAGGTTTTTATAAGCGTAAAAAACTTAAAGGAGTCATTGATTCTGAAATAATTTTGTCAAAGCCAATTTTAAGTAAATTATCTTGTAATGAAATTCATAGTACTTTATGTCATGAAATGATTCATGCATGGGTAGATAGGATTTTGCATATTAATGAGATACATGGGCCAAATTTTTTGAGTAAAATGAATGAAATTAATAAAGCAGAAAATAATTTTCAAATAAGTATTAGACATAATTTTCCTGTTGAAAGAAAGGCATTAAAATATACTGGTAAATGTTTAAATTGTGGGGAGAAATATATGTATAGAAAAAGAATTAGAAATATTGCTTGCAAGAAATGTTGTAATTTGTTCTTCAATGGGTCCTGGAATAAAAACTGTTTAATTTTGTTTGATTGATAATTTAAAAATGTTATTTTGTTTTTTTTAATTAGAATTTCCTATTATGTTGTTGTAACTTGATATTTAAAAACATAGATAATTTATGAATTCTCGCAGACCTAGAAACTTTAGAAATAATTTCGACAGAACAATACTTGATAAACAAGTTGATAAAATTTTTGAAACAGGCAGACAATTTGTTGATGGTGTATCAGGCTCTAGACCAGGTAAAAAAAGAAGTACTGATTTTCAAAGAATATCTCGAAGGAATGTTAAAAATGTCGGAAGATGGGTATCGGATAAAATGGATATGTTTTTTGAAGATGAAGATGATGATTGGTCTGATCAAGAAAATAATTATGAAGAGTTAAAAGATATTAAATCTTTTTCAAGAGAATCAAAATTTATTGATATTGAGAAACCATTTTCTAAGCGTCCTTTAGAGGCTTTATCTTTAAGGCAACCTAAAAGTATCCAGATGGATGAAAAAAAGAAGTTGCCTTATGAAAAATCAAATTCTTTTGATGAATGGCCAGATTATTCAGATTTAAAAGTTGATAGATGGCAAAGATCTTCTGGAAAAAATAATGAGATTAATGTAAATCAAGATAATCCAAAAATCGTTTCAAATAATGGAAGAAGTATTCCAAGGTCTAGAAGAAGAAGAATATAGATTAGAAAAATTTTGAATTCCTGATGGACCTAACCAAGTTTCTAAAAGAGGATTGAACACTTCGCGAATAATAGTTAGAGGTTTTTTATTACGAAAAAATCTGTAATTTCTTGACCAAAATGGGCCTTCAAAACAAAATTCCTTCTCTAACCAATTTGAATTAACTATCGAAATGCTGTCTACTTCTCTAAATAATTCTGATCTATCTTGAGTTAAGTTTTTCCAGATTGGTTCTTCTTTTGCTTTTAAATTTTTACTGACCTGTTCTGAATTCCACCAACTTTCAGCCCAGGCAAGATTTTTGTCTTGATTTCTAATCCAAACTTGCCTTCTAATTAAAGGTTCTTTTAATTGATCGATTTCTCTTGGACCTTCTTTTTTAGATAGAGCATCTATCTGCATAGAAATTAATCTGATCTTTGTTTCGTGATTAGTTAAAAGCTGTAAATGTCTTGTTGGACTTCCATCGCCTAGTAACATTAATTTCCATGCTCCAGATATTTTAGGTAAAGCATTCGCAACCAAAAAAGCAGTAGCTTTCTCTTCCCATAAAATTTTTGGTGAGTTGAAGAGTTTATTATTCAGTGCTGTTACCAATATCTTTTAAGATGATAACTTTTTTTCAACAAAACTAGTTGTCTTTTCTTTTTTTAGTTCCTTAATTTTGAGCCAAACTAGTAATGCTGTTAAATCAGCTTTACTGACACCGGGTATCTTGGATGCATCACCAAAATTAGTAGGTTTTATCTTATTTAAATTTTCACGGGCTTCTAAAGATAAAGTATCTATTTGGTCATAATTAATTTCTGATGAAAGTGATTTGAGACTTTGACGATTAATCTGATCAATATTATTTTTTTGTCTTTTAAGGTAGCCTTCGTATTTAATATCTATTTCAACTCCTTCAATTATTGATATTGGAAGAGTTTTGTCTACCAAACCATAATTTATAAAATCAGAATAGTGAAGATTTGGTCTTTTTAAAAGTTCTTTTAATGTTGTTGATCCTTTAATTTTTGATCCACTATCTAACTCTATTTTTTTAGCGATCTCATCAGTACATTTTAAACGCGTATTCTCTAATCTTGAATTTTCTTCTTTAAGTGATTTCATTTTTTTCTTATGAGCTAACCATCTTCTCTCATCTATTAAACCTATTTCAAAACCTAAAGGAGTTAATCTCCTGTCAGCATTATCTCCCCGCAAGGTAAGTCTATATTCACTTCTACTTGTAAGGACTCTATATGGTTCTTTAAGATCTTTCGTAATTAAGTCATTGATCATAGTACCTATATAGCTGCTTTCTCTTGAAAATATTATTGAATCTTTCATATTTATTTTTCTAGTTGCATTAATTCCTGCAACTAATCCTTGAGCAGCAGCTTCTTCATAGCCAGTTGTTCCATTGATTTGTCCAGCACTAAATAAATTTTCTATCTCAATTGTTTCCAATGATGACTTAAGTTGTGTCGCAGGGATGTATTCATATTCAACAGCATAAGCAGGCCGTAGCATTTTACATTTATTTAATCCTGGTAATGTTCTTAAAAGTTCTAATTGAATATCTTCAGGTAATCCAGTAGAGAATCCTTGTACGTAAATTTCTGGTGTATTTATCCCTTCAGGTTCTAAGAAAATCTGATGTGAATTTTTGTCTGCAAATTTTACAATCTTGTCTTCGATTGAAGGGCAATATCTAGGTCCTTTACTATCTATAAATCCTCCATAGATTGGAGTTAAATGCAAATTATTGCGAATTAATTCATGAGTTTTTAGAGTTGTTCTTGTTATATGACAACTTACTTGTGGCATATTGTTTTTGATTTTGGGATCAAATGAAAAATATTTATCTGCAGCTGTACTTGGTTGAATATCTAATTCATCAAAAGAAATACTCTTT
>QBZF01000007.1 GCA_003282425.1 Prochlorococcus sp. AG-335-A05
TGCTGAAATTCTATCTATTTATGTAATTGGTCTTCATTGTCCTCAGGTTATATAAACACTTAAATGCGCGAAGTAAAATGGGTTGATAAGTCTTTAAAATTAAATGATGGAGTTGAATTAGTATCAAGAATTTGGGCACCTAAAGATAAAGGTTCTTGGCCCGCGCTATTAATGAGGCAGCCATATGGAAGAGAAATAGCTTCAACAATTACTTATTCTCATCCTGAATGGTGGGCTTCAAAGGGTTACATAGTAGTAGTACAAGATGTTAGAGGTCAGGGATCATCTGGTGGAGTATTTAAAGGGTTTTCTCAAGAACCTAGTGATACATCAGAAACGCACCGATGGGTAAGATCTTTAAAAGAATGCAATGGAAAACTTGGGTTATATGGCTTTTCATATCAAGGATTAACTCAACTTACAGGAACAAAAGATTCAAAGCCTCCTGATTGCTTATCTCCCGCAATGACGGGGATAGATTTAAAAAATCATTGGAGTTCGGATGGTGGAGCGTTTTGGTGGAATAATAATATTGCGTGGGGATTACAAATAGCTGCCTTAAAGATGAGAAGGGAAAATAACTCTTTAGGATGGGAAGAAATAAAATCAGCCCTAGAAAATAAAAGTTATTTAAGAAAAGGATTAGATCTTTTAAAAAAATATGATCCTAATAACTTCATACTTGAATGGCTTAATAATCTAAATCAAAATAAAGATTTTCAAGAGATAAAACTTATTTCATCTTGGCTAAAAAAACCAATGTTAATTATTGGTGGTCTTTGGGATCCTCATCTAAGAGGAGCATTTGATCTCTATCAAAAATCAAAAGCAGCAGGTGGAAATCCTGACATAATAATTGGGAATTCTACACATCTAAATTGGTGGGAGGGATCACAAAATACTTTGTTAGATTTTTTTGATACTCACCTCAAAACAAATAAAGAAGTTAATAAAACAAACTCTTTTAATAATAAAAAAATTTGGAATCTTTCATTAAAAAAATGGGATGTAATTGAAGAAGACAAGATTCAAGATTGCAAGTTTGGTCTTGAAAGTAATGGAATAGCTAATTTCGAAATTATTGATGGGAGTCTACTTTTGAATTCAAGAGGGTCGGGCTGGTTTTCAATTGTTCATGATCCTTGGAGGCCATTTCAAGCAGAAGGAGGACACTTAGGTCCAAATCCTGGGTTATTTGATAGATATATTTTTGACAAAAGATTAGATGTGGGTGTTTTTCAAACCAATTCCTTCGAAGAAGATCTTCAACTTTCAGGAATACCTATACTTGCAACCTCTGTAAAGAGTGACAAGAAAAGCTTTGATATATGTCTTGCTTTGTCTCTTGTTAATGAACAAGATAAAACTGTAAACCAATTTTCAACTGGATTTTTAAGAGTTAAAAACTTTCAAATAGACGAAAAATGTGATTGCGAAATCGCAATGCATCCTACTAATATTACGATTCTAAAAGGTACAAAACTAAGGTTATCTATATCAGCTGCTGCATACCCAGCTATTGGTGTTAATTCAGGATTTGGTGATGATATGCTTGGTGCCCCAACTATTAATCACAAAATAATAACTTTAAGTTTTGAACTAAATAAAACATTTATGAAAATGACTCCATTTTTCAATTAATTTTTTTTATTTGGTTGATAATTTGATAAACTAATTCCTTAATAGCTACCAGTCATGAAAGAAACTATTCAAGCAGACTGGATTAAATCAGAAGCTTTCAACCTCGAAAATTGTTGCAATGATAATCCATTAAATATTTTAGGTCCCCATTTCTTTAATGGACAGTGGATAATAAGAGTATGGATGCCTGAAGCGGATGAAGTAAATATTATTTTTAAAGATAAAACCTATAAAACAACTACGTTAAATCATAAATGGCTGTTTGAAGTAACACTTCCTGAAGATCCCAAAAATAATTATCAAATAGATGTGTCAAGAGGAGGAGTTTCTCATTCACAGCAAGATCCTTGGGCTTACAGGGAAGAATGGATGGGGGAAGTAGACAGACACCTTTTTGCTGAAGGTAACCACCATCATATTTGGGCAAAAATGGGGGCTCACATCCATGAAGAATTAAATCAAAAAGGAGTAATGTTCTGTATTTGGGCACCAAATGCAAAATCAATCTCAATAATCGGAGATATAAATTCTTGGGACGGTAGACATCATCCTATGCAAAAAAGGCTGGGTGGTATTTGGGAATTATTTATGCCAATAATGAAAGAAGGAGATGCTTATAAATATGAAATAAGAACTCAAGAAGGACATATTTATGAAAAAGCTGATCCATATGGTTTCCTTCATGAAATCAGACCCCAAAATGGCTCAATAGTATCTAAACTCAACGATTTTGATTGGGGAGATAGTTCTTGGATAACTAATAGAGATTCATCTAGTCAAATTAATAAACCTATTTCAGTTTATGAGATGCATTTAGGAAGTTGGATGCACGATTCAATTGAGAATAAATATATTGAAAAAAATGGACAGACAAGATCTCCAGTTCCTGCAGCAGATTTAAAACCTGGGACAAGGTTTTTAACTTATCCAGAGTTAACAGAAAAGCTTATCCCATATGTAAAAGAAAGAGGATTTACTCATATCGAATTAATGCCTATTTCGGAACATCCTTTCGATGGTTCCTGGGGCTATCAAGTTACAGGTTGGTACGCCCCGACAAGTAGATACGGCACTCCTAATGAATTTAAAGAGTTTATAAACAGATGTCATGCAGAGGGTATAGGTGTAATTCTCGACTGGGTTCCAGGCCATTTTCCAAAAGATAAGCATGGTTTAGCTTTCTTTGATGGTTGTCATCTTTATGAACATGGTGATCCTCGCATTGGAGAGCATAAAGAATGGGGTACTTTAATATTTAACTACAGTAGAAATGAAGTAAGGAATTTTTTGGTAGCAAACCTTATTTATTGGTTTGAGGAATTCCATATCGATGGAATAAGAGTAGATGCTGTAGCTTCAATGTTATATAGAGACTATTTACGTCCAGAGGGTGAATGGATTCCGAATGAAAATGGTGGGAATGAAAATTTAGAAGCTGTTAAATTTCTTCAGCAAGCAAACCATGTACTTTTTCAGCATTTTCCAGGCGCACTATCTATTGCTGAAGAATCCACAACTTGGCCAATGGTTACCGAGCCTACAAATGTAAGTGGACTAGGTTTCAATTTAAAATGGAATATGGGTTGGATGCACGATATGCTCGATTATTTTGAAATAGATCCTTGGTTTAGGCAATTTCATCAAAATAGTGTGACCTTTTCAATAACTTATAATTACACCGAAAATTTTATGCTTGCCCTAAGTCACGATGAAGTTGTTCATGGGAAAAGTCATCTTTTACATAAAATGCCAGGAGATGATTGGAAAAAATTCGCGAATACAAGGGCTCTATTAACTTACATGTGGACACATCCTGGTAAAAAGACAATTTTTATGGGAATGGAATTTGGACAAAGGCAAGAATGGAATGTTTGGGATGATCTTCAATGGGAACTTTTAGAATTTGAACCCCATAAAGGTATTAGAAACTTGGTTGATGACTTAAATAAACTTTATAAAAATGAGCCTTCTTTATGGAAAAATGACTTTGATCCTTATGGATTCCAATGGATAGATTGCGATGACACCTCCAATTCAGTTATCAGTTTTATGAGAAGGGAAAATGAAAGTAATGAATGGCTTGTAGTTGTTGCAAACTTTACCCCTAACTTTCATGGATCCTATAAAATAGGTGTTCCTTTAGAGGGCTTTTATAAAGAGATTTTCAATTCAGACGGTTCTAAATATGGCGGCAGTAACAAAGGAAATATGGGAGGTAAGGAAACTTTAAAATATAATATTCATAATTATGAAAATGCTATTGAAATTGTTTTGCCACCGCTAAGTGTAAGTATCTTTAAGCATCAATTAAAGCAATAATAAAGGTTTATTTATTGGTCAATTTCATTTAATTCTTCACAAAGTGATTTTAATCTGCTCCACGTTGTAAAATTTTTAAGTTAAAGATTTTTAATTTTTAAAAAATCATATTGTACTCAAAAAATGGGTGAGAATTTACCACTTTTACTATCTGCTGCCTTAGGAAAGAAAGTTAATAGGCCTCCAGTATGGATGATGAGACAAGCAGGCAGATATATGAAGATTTACAGAGATTTAAGAGAACGCTACCCAAGCTTTAGGGAAAGGTCTGAGAACCCAGAACTCTCTTATGAAATTTCAATGCAACCTTTTTTGGCTTTCAAGCCAGATGGTGTAATTCTTTTTTCAGATATACTTACCCCTCTTCCTGGAATGGGAATTAACTTTGAAATAATAGAAAGTAAGGGTCCAATAATAGAAGATCCCATAAGAAATATTCACCAAGTAGAAAATTTAAAAGAATTAATTCCGAACGAAAGTTTAAGTTTTGTGGGAGAAGTCCTTTCATCATTAAAAAAAGATGTAAAAAATGAAGCAACGGTTCTTGGATTTGTTGGAGCACCTTGGACTTTGGCTGCATATGTCGTTGAAGGTAAAAGCAGTAAAAATTATTCTTTAATAAAGTCAATGGCTTTTAAAGAACCTGATTTACTTCACAAACTTTTAGATCACTTTGCAAAATCCATTGGTGAGTATTTAAAGTATCAAATAAAATCTGGCGCTCAAGTTGTACAAATTTTTGACTCTTGGGCAGGGCAATTAAGTCCTCAAGACTACGATATTTTTGCTGGCCCTTATCAAAAGAAAGTTGTTGACATCGTTAAACAACAATTCCCAGATACTCCGATAATATTGTATATATCAGGAAGTGCTGGGGTATTAGAAAGAATGGCTAAAACTGGTGTAGATATAATTTCACTAGACTGGACTGTAGATATTGAGGAAGCTTGCAAGCGAATCCCTACAGGAATTGGAATACAAGGAAATGTTGATCCAGGTATATTATTTGGAAATAAAGATTCAATAAAAGAGAGAATCGATAATACTTTTAATAAAGTAAAAGAGAAAAAATATATTCTTAATTTAGGTCATGGAATTTTACCAGGCACACCAGAAGAAAATGCTCAAACATTTTTTGAACATGGTAAAAAACTAACTTATTAATTTAAATTTTGTCAATTAAAAACTTATTAATAACAGGTTCTAACGGATGTGTTGGCCAATATTTGATTGATTGGTTTTTAAGAAACACTCGATTTAGGCTTTATCTCATGGTAAGAGATAAAAATAAACTCCCCCTTGCTATACAGAAGAACAAGCGGATTAAATTACTTATATGTGATATCAGAGAATGCAATAGATTTAGTAAAGAAATTAGTCAGGTAAATTTTCTTATCCACACTGCGACTGCTTGGGGTGATCCAAAAAGAGCCTATGATGTAAACATAAAAGCTTTCGAAGAGTTACTAGGAATGCTTGAAAAAGATAAATTAGAGAAAATAATTTATTTTTCAACAGCCAGCATACTCAACGAACAATGTGAATTAATGAGGGAATCTTTAACTTATGGAACAGAATATATTCAAACAAAATATAAGTGTTTTGAAAGACTAAAAGAGAGCTCATTTGCAGAAAAAACATTCGCAGTTTTTCCTACATTAGTTTTTGGAGGGACTCTTAATAAAAGAAGTAAGTATCCCTTGAGCTATTTAACAGGCGGATTGAAAGAAATAAATAAATGGCTTTGGATAGCAAGATTTCTAAAACTTGACTCAAAGTTTCACTTTATACATGCCAATGATATTGCACAAATTTGTGGGTTTCTAATTAAAAATCATAAAGAAGAGAATTACAAAGGGTTCAAAAAATTTGTACTAGGTCAAAACTTTATTTCAATTGATGATGCGATAAACATCCTTTTAAAAAGAAAAGGAATGAATAGATACTTTTCCATTCCCTTAACAAAAACAATAATGAAAATATTATTAAGAGTGTTTCCTATTCAAATGACTCCTTGGGATAGCTTCAGCATAAAAAAATATGACTTTAACCATGTGCCCGTAACTAATCCTGAGAAATTAAATTTAAAAAGTTATGCCAGATCCCTACAAGATGTTTTAAGGTTAGCAAAGTTACCAGGTTGTAATATCAATTAAACTTCTCGCGATTTAGTTCCAAAAACCTTGTAATATATATAAATAGTAAATTTAAATTATGTTACGTTCAATCTTTGCAGGTTTTTTTGCAATAGTTTTAACTCTAGGACTAGGAATTTCTTCTGTTTCTGCTAAAACTGTTGAAGTTAAGCTTGGTACTGACGCTGGAATGTTAGCTTTTGAACCAAGTTCTGTAACTATCAGTACAGGTGATACTGTTAAATTCATCAATAATAAATTAGCTCCTCATAACGCTGTTTTTGATGGCCATGAAGAATTAACTCATGCTGATCTAGCCTTCGCCCCTGGCGAATCATGGGAAGAAACATTTGATACAGCAGGAACTTTTGATTACTATTGTGAGCCTCACAGAGGTGCAGGAATGGTAGGTAAAGTAATTGTTGAATAAATTCCCTAATTAATTAAAAAATATTTACTAAATATTGTGATTATTTTATTAATTAAATTAATTACATTGGCTTAAATGAAATTTGTCCCAAGTGAATTCTCCAATTCTGCTTGGGATATTTTTATTTTGTCAAAGGAAATTGCACAAAATAATTTTCAGCAAAATATAGATTCTGAAAATATATTGCTTGCACTAATAAAACAAGATATTTTCACCTCTAAAATACTAAAAAAAAATTGTGTAAATATTAGAAAGACAAAAACAAAGTTAATTTCTTTATTAGATGCGAAAGCAAAAATGAAGAATAAACAAAAAACTCTATTTATAGGAGAAACCACAGAAAAAGTTTTTTTAAAAGCAACTGATTTAAGAGTTTCGTTTAATGATGTAGTGATATCAACAGAACACATACTTTACGGTTTGTCTTATGATGAGGTTTGCAGTGAATTAGTTTTAAATACAAAAAAAATCCCTGAATTTTTAGAACTTTTAAATAAAATGAAATCTGAATACAATATTAATGATAATTTTGAAAGTTCAAATGAAACTTTAGATAAATTCGGCATTGATCTTACAAAATCAGCTAGGGATGGCATCCTTGACCCTGTTATTGGGAGGGATGAAGAAATCAGAAGAACGATCCAAATATTAAGCAGAAGAACCAAAAATAATCCTGTTCTAATAGGAGAACCTGGAGTAGGTAAAACTGCAATAGTAGAAGGTTTAGCTCAGAGAATCGTTAATGGAGATGTCCCATCTTCATTAAATAATAGGCAATTGATATCAATCGATATGGGTTCATTAATAGCTGGAGCAAAATACCGAGGGGAATTTGAAGAGAGAATTAAAAATGTTTTAAAAAAAGTTAAAAGTTCTGAAGGTAAGATTATTCTTTTTATAGACGAAATTCATACAGTTGTTGGTGCTGGAGCAACTGGAGGCTCTTTAGATGCCAGTAATCTCTTGAAACCAATGCTCGCAAGGGGAGAATTAAGATGTATAGGTGCTACGACAATTAATGAGCATAAACAAAATATTGAAAAAGATCCTGCGCTTGAAAGGAGATTTCAGAAAATAAAAATTAACGCTCCTTCAGTAGATGATACGATTTCAATACTTAGAGGGCTAAGAGAAAAATATGAGGTTCATCATAGTGTAAGAATTTCTGATAATGCTCTTGTTGCTGCTGCTAGCTTAAGTGAAAGATATATTAATGATAGATTCCTACCAGACAAAGCAATCGATCTAATTGATGAAGCGGCTTCAAGATTAAATATGGTAATAACATCCAAACCAGAAGAAATTGATGAGATTGATAGAAAAGTTTTACAACTAGAAATGGAGAATTTATCCTTACAAAGGGAATCAGATAATTTTTCTTTAGAAAGGCTTAAAAGAATTAATATTGAGCTTCACGATCTTAAGATTAGGCAATCTGAATTAAACCATCAATGGCGAAAAGAGAAAGAAGAAATTGACGAGATTAGTAATTTAAAAGAAGAAATTGAATCTACTCAATTAAAAATTGAACAAGCCAAAAGAAGTTTTGATCTCAATAAAGCTGCAGAATTAGAATTTGGAACTTTAATTTCTTTACAAAAAAAATTAAAAATCAAAAGTGAGAATTTAGTAGATTCTTTTAAAAATGGTGAAAAGAATCTTTTAAGGCAAGAAGTTAATTTTGATGACATAGCAGAAGTTGTTTCGAAGTGGACTTCTATTCCAGTAAATAATTTAAATCAATCTGAAAAAGAAAAACTTTTAAAACTAGAATTAACTCTTAAAGAAAAAATTATTGGTCAGAATAATGCTATTTGCGCGGTTTCAGATTCAATTAAGAGATCAAGGACAGGACTAAATGATCCCAATAGACCAATTGCTAGTTTTTTATTTTTAGGGCCAACAGGAGTAGGAAAGACTGAACTAAGTAAAGTAATAGCCAAAACAATATTTGACTCGAGTTCATCAATCACGAGACTAGACATGTCTGAATATATGGAAAAACATTCTGTAAGCAAAATTATTGGTGCCCCTCCAGGGTATCTAGGTTTTGAATCAGGAGGCCAATTAACCGAAGCAGTCAGAAAAAACCCTTACTCTCTTATACTGCTAGATGAAATAGAAAAAGCCCACAAAGATGTATTAGATATCTTATTACAAGTTCTTGATGATGGGATTATTACCGATGGGCAAGGAAGAACAATTAGTTTTAAAAATTCAATAATTGTTCTTACAAGTAATTTAGGAAGTCAATCTATAAATGATTTATCTATTAGGAATGAAGATAAAAATGAAATTAAAAATATTGTAAATGTTGAATTGAAGAAATTTTTTAAACCAGAATTCTTAAATCGCCTAGATGAAATAATAATATTTCAAAATTTAGAATTAAATGAATTAAAAGATATAGCTAAAATACAACTAAAAAACCTAGAAAATAGGCTTATCAAGAAAGACTTAAACTTTCAAATTACAGATGAGGCTATTGACCATCTGGTCAAAAATAGTTTTGATAATAGTTATGGAGCAAGACCATTAAAAAGAATTATTCAAAAAGAAATCGAAACAAAAATTGCAAATAATATTCTCAATAACAATTACTTAAATAAAAAAGAGGTTTATATTTCTATTAAAGATAAACATATATTTGTAGATTGATATTTTTAATAATATATTATTTAAAATTTGAATAAAAACTTTTAAATAAATCTTAAAACCACTCTGGCAATCTTTCATAACTAGCAGAATTTGATTTATTCTCTTTTGATTCAGTTTTCCAGCAACATGTTCTTCCTTTATCATTATCCTTCAAGTATTCATTAGCCCATTGCCAAATCATTTCAGAAGAAAACTCCATTCCAACATTATCCATAATCTTCAAATTTAAAGCATCTAAATCATGTAATTTCCTCCAGTAATTTAATAAAGGATCATCACTATTTACAAGAAATGTATGATCAAACTGTTCTTTTAGCCTTTGCTCAAGAGGTTTCAAACCAGAAAAATCAACGACAAAACCATTTTTATCCAATTCTTTCGCAGTGAACCAAAAGGTAAATGTCCTTGAATAACCATGAACAAATCTACAGTGACCATCATGGCGCCATTGCCTATGAGAGCAGGGAAAATCCTCATAACTTTTGCTGCAAGAAAATTTTGATGAATGAATATCCATTTATAAACTGATAAGATAAACTTTAGTAAAACAAAGAGTAAGAGGTCTAACACATTAAATATAATGGCTTATTCAAAAAATTTTTCCATAGAAGAACTTCTTTTTGATAATAATGGATTAATCCCTGCAATAGCACAAGATTGGCTAGACGGATCCATTCTTATGTTGGCTTGGATGAATAAAGAATCTTTAAATAAAACACTCGAAACAAGAAATGTACATTACTGGAGTCGATCTAGATCCGAGATATGGAGAAAAGGAGCAACGAGCGGAAGTACCCAATTTCTTAAAGAAATTAGATTTGATTGCGATAATGATGCACTTGTTCTTTCGATAGAACAGAATGGCTCAGGGGCATGCCATACAGGCGAAAAAAGTTGTTTTTTCAATGAAATAGATAGTAATTCAATTAATAAAACAGCAAAGAAAACAAGTCCTTTTTCTAATATTTGCTCAGAATTATTTGATACACTTAATGAAAGATCAATTAATCCTCTAGAAAAAAGTTATACTAATCATTTGTTAACAAAAGGTAGTAATACTATCTTAAAAAAAATGGGAGAAGAAACTGCTGAATTTATTATGGCTTGCAAAGATAATGACAAAGATGCAATTGCAAATGAAGCTTCTGATATAATTTATCATCTTCAAGTTGCATTGCTACATAAGGGAGTTAAGTGGAGAGATGTACTATCTATTCTTGAATCAAGAAGGAAAAAAAATAATTAAATATATATACTTGGAAAGTATAAATTTAATCAAATTAATAGATAATAATAATTAATTAATTATTAATTAAATATTAATTAATTATTACATGTATGGCTTATTAAGAAATTAACTATAAGTTAAATACATTACGTAAAAGGTGTAAATCGTGAGTTCATTAAGCGATTTTCTTGGAGAAATAGGTCGTCATCAACTTTTGACACCAGAGAAGGAACTCACTATGGGAAGAAAAGTCCAGGAAATGGTAGTGCTTATTAATAGATGTCAAATAGCCGGTGGGAAAGGTCCCGATTGTGAATATTCCGAAGAGGAAAAAAAGAAAATAAAAATTGGCGAAAAAGCTAAGAATGAAATGATTACAGCAAATCTAAGATTAGTAGTTAATCTCTCAAAAAGATATCAGGGAAAAGGTTTAGATTTATTAGATTTAATTCAAGAAGGCACTCTTGGTCTTACGCGAGCTGTAGAGAAATACGATCCTTCAAGGGGGCATAGATTCTCTACTTACGCTTACTGGTGGATAAGGCAGGGACTAAACAGAGCACTCTCAACGCAAAGTAGAACAATAAGAATACCAGTAAATATTAATGAAAAGCTTACTAAATTAAGAGCAGCAAAATCAAAATTAATGCAACTTAAAGGTTTTCCTCCCACTAGCGTTGAGTTAGCAGATGAATTGAAAATTACTAAAGAGGAAATAGATGAACTACTTTCTTGCGAATTAAGGAGTATAACAGTAAGTCTTCAAGGTACGGTAAAATCTAAGTCGGATCCATCTGAACTTGTTGATATTCTGCCAAGCGATCAAACACCTCCAATGGAATTAGCAGAACTAGCTGAGAGGACAGCCTCTGCCTGGACATTATTAGACAAGGCAAATCTTACTGAAAAAGAAAGAAAGATTGTAAGCCTAAGATTCGGTTTAGATGGTTCAAATGAATGGAGAACATTAGCTG
Source organism: Prochlorococcus sp. AG-335-A05 (assembly GCA_003282425.1). Taxonomy (GTDB): domain Bacteria; phylum Cyanobacteriota; class Cyanobacteriia; order PCC-6307; family Cyanobiaceae; genus Prochlorococcus_A. The sequence goes on from QBZF01000007.1 coordinate 11,386, forward strand.
AAGTTGCAAGACATATGAGTTGTAGTAGAGAATATTGCAGACAAGTTGTACAAAGAGCGTTAAGGAAGCTTAGGAAAGCAGGAATCCAAAATGGACTAGTTGATAGTGTTAGCTAAAAGTCATTAATTAACTAAATTAAAATTATGAATGATAGCTATTACAAAAACAAAGAAAAAATTTATGATGCAGAGGTTTTAGAAAGTTCAACATTAGATGAAAATATCATTATAAAAATCTTAATAAGGGCTGGTAGAACTATTGCAAAACCAGCTTTAGAAGTTCTAGAAATGGCCCTCGATCCTTTTACTCCAACACAAGTAAGAGTTTCCTTGATGGCCGCACTAGCTTATTTAATAATGCCATTTGATCTATTCCCTGACTTTATGCCTTTGGTAGGTTACAGTGATGACTTTGTAGCCCTCACTGCAGTTTTAAGTATCTGGAATAGATATATGACTCCATCAATAAGAGCAAGGGCAGAAAGGAAACTTAATAAATTGTTTCCTATTATTAAATGAGTAAGCTATCTCAGCGAGAAGAAAAAGAACTTATGTCTTTTATTAAGGATTGGTTAAAATCCCATGGATACACACAAAAAGATCTAGCTAATCAATTAAATATCAAATCAAGCCGAACCTCCGTAATTAATCAAAAAGTTAGAGAATTTTATAAAAAAGGAGGAATTTTCAATATTATAAAAAATCTCATAAAGATAGAACAAAATTGGCTAAACAATATTCGAACTAATTCTCAAGATATAAACGAAACTCACCCATATAATCAGTTAGATATCGACTCCTTAGTTAACCAAATAAAAAAAGACAGTAGTAAATAAATATTTAAACTAATCAATTTTTTTATTTAAAACTTAGCTACTTATTTACTTATTTATTTATTTAGTGAATATTTTAAAATCATTTTTTTTAAATTCAATTGTTTCTTTATTATTTTTCCCAATAAATATAAAAACTTATTTTACAAGTTAAAAATTAATCGCAGTTCTAATAATAAATAAAATTAACTAAATGAATATCGCTTTTTTATTAATTAAAACTTTATTAAAATGCTTGGATCCATGGATAAATATTAAAATTAATCCATATACCTTCTTGCCAATAAATATCTTTCTCAATAAGTTCTCTTAATTCATTTTCATTATTAGCATTAAAAATAGCAAATAAATATTTTGTACATTTAGTAGGTCCTAAAGTAATTAAAATATTTCTATCTTTTAAATCCCCAAGTCTATCAAGATGATTTTTACGGAATGGTTCCCTTTTATTAATTGCATCATCACAATACTGGCCAAATACTATAAATTTTTCCATCATTAAAAGATAACTAATTGAATAAATATATAATTAATAATTGCACAGATTACACACTAATTGCTATGTTAATTAAGAATAACTTTTTATTAATTTATTATGCTAAGTGGTAGCGATCTCCTTGCTAAAGTAAAAGAACTTGGTGATGTTAGTAAGTCAGATCTTGTTCGTGCATGTGGATATGTTTCCACAAAAAAAAATGGAAGCGAACGTTTAAATTTCACTGCCTTTTATGAAGCACTTCTTGAAGCAAAAGGTGTTAATCTAGGCGATGCTGGAGTTGCGGGTATTGGTAAGGGTGGCAGAAAATTAAGTTACATCGCGACAGTACAAGGAAATGGTAATCTTTTGATTGGGAAAGCGTATACTGCACTTTTAGACTTAAAAGCAGGTGATGAGTTTGAAATAAAACTTGGTAGAAAACAAATAAGATTATTACCTTCGGAAGAATCCGCATAAACAATTATTTTAAATTAAAAAAATTAAACCCCTTTTCATTAAGGGGTTTTTTAATAAAATAAACTTACATAATTAGTTTTTAAATTACATTTATTGATCAGCAGCTTTACGCATTTCTTCACAAAATTTGCCAATTTTATTTACAACTTCCTTTTCATTACTATTAGATATTCTTTTAACAAAAGCACTCCCAATAATTACTCCATCCGCCCCCCATTTACAAACCTTATTAACATGTTCAGGAGAAGATATTCCGAAACCAACCGCGATAGGATTAATGCTTATTTCTTTTAATTTTGTAATAAGGTTCTCTACTCTATTTTCCATTTTGTTTCTCTCTCCTGTGACTCCTGTCACGCTCACTAAATAAGTAAAACCTTTTGTATTATTAGATATAATTTTCATTCTTTCAGAGGGAGTAGTTGGAGCAACTAATAATATCAAGTCTATAGAATAAGAACTAATTATTTCTGAAAATTTATATGCTTCTTCCAAGGGAAGATCAGGAATTATTAATCCTGCAACTCCTGCTTCTGATACCAATTCACAAAAATTCTCAAGTCCAAAATTTAATATTGGATTAAAATAAGTGAAAAGTATTATTGGGATATGCAATTTATCTTTGAGAGAATCTAATAATTTGACAACCTTTTTCAATGTAGTTCCTGACTTTAATGCTCTTGATGCTGATAATTGAATGATTGGGCCATCAGCAAGAGGGTCGCTATAAGGGATCCCCAATTCAATAAAATCAGCACCCTTGTCTTGCAACTTTAATAAAATCTCAGATGTAGTTTCAATATTAGGATCACCTGCCATTATGAAAGGCATCAATGCTAATTTATTACTTTTCTTTAGTTCCAAAAACTTTCTATTTATTTTTGATAAAGTTTCATTTTTAGGAATTTGCCTTTTCTTGTTTTCTTTCATGAATTTTCGATATTTTTAATTGATAAATTTTGAGGAGTTTATGGATTTTTTTCTAAATCTTCCAATAGTTTTTCCTGCTCTTCTTTTGACAATAAATTAAATTTGATCTCTAGTTTATCATTCACAATTTTTTCATACTCTTTTCTATAGCGCTTCCTTTGTTCCATAAAAGTCATTTTGCCGTTTAAAACTCTAAGGACATAAGTTGAAACCCAAATTATGACAATCAGAATTAAGATAAAGTTTGAGATAGCACTAGCTGTAAAGTTATCAATACCGATCTGTGGTGCTAATTTATAACTTAATAGTCCTAATAATGAGATTAATAAACCTATTTGTAAAACCTTAGCTTTAGTCAACTATTTAACCCTTGCTATTTCCTCTTAATCTGAGATTTAAAAATGGAGAAAATATAATCAAACCTGGGAAAAAGAGAAATACTAATCCATAAATTATTAATCTCTCAAATTTACCCATAACATTCCATCTATTATTCATCCAGTAAAAAAGTATTAACGGAATAACAAATAAATAAATAGAAATAATTCCAACGTAGGAAATTAAAGTAGCAAATGAATTATTTAAAATACTTTCCATTTAAATTTCTGGTTTATTTAGTTAAAACATAACAACTATTTAAAGTTATCGTAAAAACTAAAAATAAATAGTTTAAGGATGGGAGTGGGGGGACTTGAACCCCCACGAGCTAAAGCGCTCGACGGATTTTAAGTCCGGCGCGTCTACCAATTCCGCCACACTCCCAAGAGGAATTTACGCTTTTCAATCGTAGCTGAAACTATCTCAATAAAACAAGAAAAATGAGAATATTTACATTTTCTCGCCATCTTAAGATTAATTTAAATCTTTCAATCATTAAATTAATCAGTCATGAAAAAAATACCGTACTCATATTTTTCTATAAGTAATACAATTTCTTTATCTTTTTATTTAACTACTCCCTCTACTCGCCAAGTTAAAGTTTCACCTCCATGAAATGGTTTTATTTGTCCAACAACCTTATTATTCTCAATTACTTCAATAAATTCTGGAATTTCATTTGACCTAGATACCAATCTTATTTTTTCCTTATTAATAGGTAAATTATAAAAATTAGGCCCATTCAAGCTAGCAAATTTTTCGAATTTATTTAGTGCATTTTCCTCCTCAAAAACTTTTAAATAACTTTCTATTGCTACTGGAGAATTAAAAATGCCTGCACAACCACAAAAAGCTTTCCACTGTCTTAGGTGAGGAGCAGAATCTGTGCCTAAGAAAAAACATTCTTTTCCACTAGTAGCAGCTTTCCTCAAAGCAATTCTATTATTTTCTCTCTTAGCGACTGGTAGGCAGTAAAAGTCACTATTTAAACCTCCAAAGAACATTGAGTTCCTATTTATGTGTAAATGATGAGGGGTAATAGTAGCTCCTATGTTATTCCTCTGAACAAAATCAACTGCATGAGAGGTGGTTATATGCTCTAAAACAATCTTTAATTTTGGAAATTGTTGTATTAAAGGTGAAAGTTCTTTATCTATAAAAACCTCTTCCCTATCAAAAATATCTACTTCAGGATCAGTAACTTCTCCATGAATTAAAAGTGGCATGCCAAGTTCTTGCATAACTTCAAATATTTCATAAAGATTTTCTATTTTTTTAACTCCATGACTAGAGTTTGTTGTTGCATTAGCAGGATACAATTTGGCAGCAAAGAAAACTTTATTGTTAAAGCCTTCTATTAATTCATGTTTTATTGTCTCTTCCGTCAGGTATATCGTCATTAATGGCTCAAACGTGGAAGTACCAGACAATGCCTCAGATATAGATTTCTTATAAGAAATACATTTTTCTATAGAGGTTATTGGGTTTTTGGTATTTGGCATCACAATAGCCCTACCAAAATATTGAGATGTAAAACTAATAATATTTTTTAAAACAATGCCTTCCCTTAAATGTAAATGCCAATCATCCGGTTTTAATATGGTTAATTTTTTCAAAATTTTAATTATTTAATTAATCTTAACAGCAAATAAAAATTGACAATGGTATTGAGACAGTTAATGAACAAATTAAAGATATAATCATCTAAATAAGTCTTTTAAATATGAGTGAATTTATATTGCCGATAATAGAGATCATAATTGGAATAATATTACTTTTTGCGGGCGGAGAATTATTCATTCAAGGGGCAATTTCTTTATCATTAATTTTAGGGATACCTCAAATAGTAATAGGATTAACTGTTGTTTCCTTAGGTACAAGTTCTCCTGAATTATTAGTAAGTTTAAATTCAATCTTCAAGGGGAGTGACTCACTCGCAGCAAGCAATGTGATAGGAAGCAATATTTTTAATGTTCTTGTTGTCTTAGGAATAAGCTCATTAATAACCCCTTTAAAAGTAAAAAGTAGAATAGTCAGAAGAGATGTACCTCTTTTAATAGCTATTTCATGTGCAGTCTGGGCAATGTCTTCCACTGGTCTTTTAACTTGGCAAGCAGGAATTTTTCTAATATTTTGTTTAACTTTAAATACACTTTGGGAAATAAATACTATTAAGGAAAATGAGGAGGATACAAAAAAAGCCGAACCAGAGATTGAAAAATCTCCAGGCATTGAGAGAGGTGAGTTCAAAATTATATTAAAATTAATCTCTGGAATTTTTCTTCTAAGCTTTGGTTCAAATATTTTAGTAAATGGTTCTCAATCCTTAGCGACTCTATTAGGGGTAAATGAAATTATCATTGGTCTAACTATAGTTGCCACTGGTACCTCTCTGCCAGAACTAGTTACTTCAATAATCGCAGCATTGAAAGGTAAAACAGATCTTGCAATTGGTAATGTTATTGGAAGCAATTTGCTTAATCAGCTTCTTATTCTTGGAAGTTGCAGTATTTTTTCTGGATTAAAAGGGTTTACAATTGATCAAAGTCTTATAAAGGTTGACTTACCATTTATGGTTTTAACGACTTTTGCCTGCCTCCCAATCTTTTGGAGCAAGGGTAAAATCACTAGAACTGAAGGCTTTATACTTTTAAATCTATATATTTTCTACATCGTTGATAAGATATTGTTCTTAAACGGATTTAACAATCTCTATGAATTGAGAGTTAGTATTTTTGTTTATTTTGCATTTTTAACAGTATTCCTTTTTGCCAAAGAAAGTCTCAAAATAACTAGAAGATAATTTAATTACCCGTACATAGTTACAAATTCTTCTGAAATAGTAGGATGCAACGCCATAGTAGTATCAAAATCCTTTTTAGTAATCCCTGCATTTAAAGACACTGCAACCATTTGTATAATCTCAGAGGCTGCTTCTCCAAACATATGACAGCCTAGGACCTTATCATTTTTTTTATTGACCACAAGTTTTAACATACATTTAGATTTATTTTTTTTAAAGGTATTAGACATAGGCGTAAAATTACATTTAAAAACTTGCACATTTACTTCCGAATAAATTTCATTTGCCTTTTCCTCACTAAGTCCAACTGTTGAAATTTCTGGGATAGTAAAGACTGCCTTAGGAATATTTTCATAATTAACTTTTCTTTTAAGAGCAGCGAAATAATTATCTGCAAAAACTCTTCCTTGTTCAATTGCTACAGGCGTTAAATTTGGTTTTTTTATTATATCTCCAATAGCAAATATATTAGAAGTACTTGTCTGATTAAGCTCATTAACTTCTAAATATATTCCATCCATTTTTAGATTTAAAGTATCTAAATTTAATCTTTTAAGAGAAGGCTCTCGTCCAGTTGCAACAAGTATATTATCGGTTAATAATTTACTTCCTGATTCCAACGTTGACTCTAGATTATCATTTATTTTTTTTATGGACTTTAACTGATTTTTGAATTGTAAATTTATGCCTAAGGCATTCATTGATTTTTCTAAACATTCAGATAAATCTTTGTCAAAACCATTTAACAATTTCTCACCTCTTATTAATTGCGTAACTTCAGTGCCTAAGTTTTTAAAAATAGATGCAAATTCACAGGCAATATAACCTCCCCCAACTATTAATAATTTCTTAGGAAAATCTTTTAATTCAAAAATATCATCGCTGCTCCACGCTAAATCTGTTCCGGGAATATTTAATTTTTTTGGTTTGCCACCAACTGAAATAAGAATACTTTTGGCACTTACTTTTCTTAAAATATTTTTTGTTTTTGGACAAACTACTTCTACCGTATTTTGATTTAAAAATCTTCCAAGGCCCTCAAAAACTTTAACGTTTAATTTTTTTAAAGAATTTGAATGTAAAATACTTAATCTAGAAACTTCTTCTCTCACATTTTTTAGTAAAATATTAGATTCAAAAGTTATTTCTTTGCTTATTAACCCATACCCTTCAGAAGAAACCATATTTCTTCTATTATTAGCTGCATAAACCATCAATTTTTTTGGCACGCAACCTCGAATAACGCATGTCCCACCAATTTTGTTTACTTCAATTATTGCAACTTTTGCGCCATAACTCGCAGCTCGTTTTGCTGCAGCTAATCCTCCCGAACCAGCACCCACAACAATTAAGTCAAATTCGAATTCCAAAATCTTTAAAATCATTTATTATATCGTAAATATAAAGCTTAAATTCAATAAATGAATAACATCTTGAGTTGGGCTGATTTAAGTAAATTCAAAATTGATGATATTGATAGAGTTAATGGGATAAATAATTCTTATTCAAACTTAAGATTATTTGGTCATTGTGAAAAAGAAGTCGAACTGATTTTCTATAGAGATCGACATTCTTGGTGCCCTTACTGTCAAAAAATATGGTTATGGCTTGAATTCAAAAGGATTCCTTACAAAGTGAAAAAAATAAATATGTATTGTTATGGCCAAAAAGAAAAGTGGTATCTCAACAAAGTTAGTTCTGGTAAATTACCTGCAATAGAATTGAATGGCAAAATAATAACTGAAAGTGATAATATTATTAATTTTTTAGAAAATGAATTTGGAACACTTGGTTCCTCTTTATTATCAAAGGATATTGGAGAAGTAAGAAATTTAGAAAGAGAAATTTTTAGATCATGGTGTAATTGGCTTTGCAGAAAAAGCTTTAGTTATTTAGATGCATCCTTTCGAAAAAAAAAATTTAGAGAATCTATTTGCAAATTAGAAAAAATATTAAGTTTATCCAAAACAGGATTTATTGATTCACCAAAACATGATTCAGAAAAATTAGAGCCAGGCACCGGCGACATAATTTTTATTCCATATATGGAGAGAATGAATGCTTCATTAAGTTATTACAAGGGGTTCGATTTAAGACATAATTATCCTTTCATTGATAGATGGTTAACCCTTTTTGAAAATTTCAGTGCATATAGAGGGACTCAAGGTGATTTTCATACTCATTCCCATGATCTACCTCCTCAAATGGGCGGCTGCTTTAAGGATGTAAATGATCAACAAATTTCCTTTTCTAATCTAATAGATATTGGTGAAGGACTAGGGAACTTGGAATTTAATCAAGATATTGACTTGGATTATTACGCTAAATTTGCACTTAAAAGAGTCCTAAAACATAAAGACAATATTATTAACTCTAATCCTTATGAAAAAGACTTATTTGAGGAATCATTAAGGGCTGCTCTTACCCATATGATTACCGCCGAAACCAATGAAGTTCCCAAAAAGGCAGCTACATCTATCAACTACTTAAAAAATAGAATTTCTGTGCCAAGAGATATGCCTATAATTTCTGCGAGGATATTGAGACAATCTTTGAATAAAATAGAGTCAACGAATCTTAATTCCAAAATTGATAAGATTCCAGAAAAACATAGATATGATCAAGATCCTGCAAGATTTATATTAAAATAAAGATTATAAATTTTTTCTTGAATCGATTTGAAGTAAATCTTTTATTTTTTGAACTTGACTGGCAACATTTGGATCACTTGACAATTTTTTCCCCACTTGCTCGATAGCATACATAACTGTTGTATGGTCTTTACCTCCAAATTCATCTCCAATTTTTGGAAGGCTAAGATCAGTTCCCTGCCTCATTAGATACATGCCTATTTGTCTTGCCTGGCTGACTGGCTTTCTTCTGCTTGAACTAACTAATTCTTCAGCTGAAACTTCAAAGAAATCTGAGACTTTTTTAATTACCTGCTTAGGAGTAACTACTACTCCAACGCTATTTGGATCAAGCATTGGAGCAATTGATTGAACTGTCATAGGTAATCCAGTTATTGAGGCAAAAGCTACTGCCCTAGTAAAGGCTCCCTCTAATTCTCGAATATTTGAAGAAAATCTTCCTGCGATAAATTGAATCAAATCTCTTGGGAGATTCATTCTTTCTTGTTCAGCTTTTTTCTGCAGAATTGCCATTCTTGTCTCTATATCAGGAGGTTGAATATCTGCTATTAATCCCATTGAGAATCTTGAAATTAGCCTTTCTTGTAATTTAGGTATTTGACTAGGAGGCCTATCACTTGCAATAACGATTTGTTTACCCGCTTCATATAAAGCATTGAAAGTATTAAAAAATTCTTCTTGTGTATATTCCTTGCCCTCCAAGAATTGTATATCGTCAATTAATAATAGATCTACTGATCTATATTTATTTTTAAAGGCATGCATTCCATCTTTTCTAATAGATTGAATTAAATCACTGCTAAAAGTTTCAGTGGAGACATATAAAACTTTCGCATCTGGATCAATTTCTACTCGATAATGACCAACAGCTTGCATCAAGTGAGTCTTTCCAAGGCCGACACCACCACAAATAAATAAGGGATTAAATTCTCTTCCTGGAGATTCTGCCACTGCTAAAGCTGCAGCATGGGCCATTCGACTATTAGGACCTACAACAAATCTTTTAAAAACATAACGGGTATTTAAAGAATGAGATTTTTTTGATCTATTAATTAAATTATTACCTTGATTTATCGAAAATGATTTTGATTGAGAATTAATATTTTGCAGGCTAACAGAATCAGAAGAATTTGAATTGTTGTTGATATTAGTTTCAGACTTAAAAACTACTTTTACATTATGTCCACAAATTTCTTCTGCAGCTTTTTCAATAGTTTCACTATAATTTTTTCTTAGCCAATCACTTGTAAAGTTGTTTGGAGTAATCAGAGTTAACAATCCATTTTCAAAACAATTAAATTTTGCTGGCCTTATCCAAGTTTCGAAAGAAGGCTTGCTTAAATTCTTTTGAAGTAATTGTTGAACTTCTGCCCAAATAGGATTGGCTGCTTGCACTAAATTTTTTCAATAGATATTTAATCTAGTGGGAATTTATTAATTGGTCAGTCTCAAATCATAAGATCATGATAAATTTAAAATTTATTAACAATGCAGATTATAAATTTAAAAAAAGTGAAATCTATTAATTGCCTAAACCTTATAATAATTACACCTTGTTATTGTTTTGTTGGATAAAGCACTACTCATAGTGATGGCTAAGTGGCATGCTTATGGTCGTTGCAAGAATAGATTATCAAAAGATATAGGGAAAATTAGTTCTGCAAAAGTGCAGAAAAAAATGACAGGTCATACTGTTTCAGTTGCGAAATTTCTGGAGAATAAAGGTTTGATTGATATTTCCTTAGCAATATCTGGACTAGGATTAAAACATAGTAAAAGGTGGAGTAATGAATTAGGAATTAAAAACTTTAAATTACAAGGTAGAGGATGTTTAGGAGAAAAGATGAGAAGACAAATTCTTATAGAAAAAAAAAATAGTTTAAAAAAAACAAGAAATATTATTTTTATAGGGACTGATCTTCCAGATTTTTGTCATATGGATTTATTAAATACTCTTTCAAAACTTAAAAAAAATGATTTGATTTTAGGCCCCTCAAATGATGGAGGATATTGGCTTATTGCTTTTTCTGAAAGATTATTATCTGGTGATTTATATTTGCCCTTTATAAACATTAAATGGGGTAGAGAAGACGTCCTTGAACAAACTATTAAAAACCTTTCTGCAATGAACTTAAAGCATGACTTCCTTCATCGAAAAATAGATATTGATACAATTATAGATATCGAAAAAAGAGAATAATTAAGTTGCCTAAAATCTCAATTATTATTCCAACCTATAACGAATCTCAACACTTACCATTACTTCTCTCGGATTTATCAATTTCTTATGAGGAAGCAGAAATATTAATTGTAGATTGTAATAGTGAGGATAAAACTGTAGAGATAGGAAAGTTATATGGATCAAAGATATATAAATCGAAAAAAAAGAACAGAGGGTTGCAATTAAATATCGGAGCCAAAAAGGCTACGGGAAAATGGTTTATTTTCTTACATGCCGATTCTAGGCTTAATCAAGATTGGTTAAAAAAAGTGAAGTCAGTAATTAAATACGATGAAAATTCTGTTTATTTTTTTAAATTCAAGATTAATAATAAAAAAATTATTTACAGATTTCTCGAGATACTTGTAAACCTAAGAAGCTACATCTTCAAAGATCCATATGGTGATCAAGGTCTCTTAATTCACAGGGAAATATATTTCAAGAATAAAGGTTATCGAAAAATTCCTTTGATGGAGGATTTAGATTTTATAAAAAGATTAAAAAATAAGACATCTTTAAAAAGATTGACTATTCCAATTTATACAAGTAGTAGAAAGTGGGAAAAAACTAATATTATTTTTCAAGCATTCAAGAATTGGAATTATAGGAAAAGATGGTTAAGAGGGGAGTCAGTAAAATCTTTACATAATGATTATTACAAAAATTAAATTAATTTGCATACCAAAAAGCACATTTTGAACCTTTGGGTTCTAATTCCCAACCCTGCCTTTTATAAAATGAAACCACCTCGGCATCAGCGAATAAAGTAACCTTTGATATTCCAATTTTTTTTAATTCTTGCAATATATATTTCATCAATTCTTTACCTAAACCAATTCCTTGATAAACAGGATTGATAGCAACATCCCAAATAGTTGCCTCAATAATCCCGTCCCCAGTACATCTAGCGAAACCTACAAGCCTAGGGAATTTTTCATCATGTCTCCATAACCCAACTACTAGAATACTAAATTCTAAAGCTCTTTTAACTCTCCTTATTGGCCTCCTGCTCCATCCTACGGTCTGCAAAAGTTGATCTAACTCAATAAGATCAAACTCTTTGACCTTGCTACAAACAAAAATCTCTTTTTTCTCTTGATGGGTGAATTCATAAGAATTCAAACCATAATATTTAATCAACTCATCTTGAGAAAGAATATTTGTTTTCTTAATTGATGACCTTTTGTTCCTAAAAATCATTAAAAGCTAGCAAATCCTTTTTCTTGAAGCTCGGAAAGTTGGAAATATAATCCTTTTTTGAGTCTAAGCTCTCTATGATTCCCTTCTTCAATTAAAGCTCCCCCTTTTAAGACTAGTATTTTATCAGATTTCTCAATAGTAGCTAATCTATGTGCGATCACTAATGCCGTTCTTTTATTCAAAATCCTTTCAAGATCTTTTTGCAAGGTGGCTTCTGTAGATGGATCCATAAATGCAGTGGCTTCATCCATTATCAAGATTATTGGATTTCTTATGGCTACCCTAGCTACAGAAAGAAGTTGTCTTTCTCCTGATGAAAGATTACCTCCTCTCTCTCTAAGATAAGTGTTCAAACCATCAGGCAACTTTTTCAATAAAGTATCTAAACCAAGCTCCATACAGATATCTTCTAAATCTTGTTTATTAATATCAGTACTTAATTTTAAGTTTTCTGCAACATCACCACTGAAAATAAACGTATCTTGTAGCACAACACCAAGCATATTTCTAAGTCTTGCTATTGGTATATCCTTAATATCTACATCATCTATCAAAATTTGGCCTTCTTGAGGCTCATATAGTCTACATAACAACCTTATTATGGTTGTTTTACCTGAACCAGTTGGACCAACAAAAGCTACATGTTCTCCTGGATTAACTAAAAATGATAGGTCTTTTATTACATGTTCACCCTCGTTATAGAAAAAATTGACATTTCGAAATTCAATTTTCCCTTTAAATTTATAATCCTTATTTAAAATTCCTCCTCGAAGTTGTTTAGTAGAGATAGAGTCCCTAATCTCAATTTCTTCATCTAACAATTCATTTATCCTCTCTACAGCAGTAAGTCCCCCTTGAATCTGTGTAAATCTCTCTGCTAACTGTCTTAAAGGCTCGAATAGTCTTTGGGAGTAAAGAATAAAAGTTGTTAATGTTCCTAAACCAATATTTCCCGAAGTTACTAGATACCCTCCCACAGCCAATACTAATGAAACTGCTGCAAGGGATATCCATTCTATAAAAGCAGATATACTACTATCATAAAAAATGGTCCCATTAACTGCTTTCTGGTACGCAATACCCGTATTAGAAAATTTCCTACTATTGAAAAACTCTCTCCTAAACATTTGAACGACCTCTAAACCTTGAAGATTCTCTTGGAAGTCAGAGTTAAGTTGAGACAATTCCTCTCTTACTTGATAATTTGCTTTTCTATAGCGTTTTTGAAGCCAAATAATAAAATATGAAACTGGTATTTGAGTTAAAAGAAGCAAAGTTGCCAATCCTTTGTCTATAGAAAGCATCGTTAATGAAATGACTATAAGACTAACAAAATCGGCAATAACTCCAACAGCTCCACTGCCAAAAACCTCAGCCAAGGCGTCCACATCATTGGTAAGTCTTGTTAGCAATTTACCGACAGGCATTTTATCGTGATACTTAAGAGAAAGAGAAATAGAATGTTCGAAAAGTTCTCTTCTAATCCTTGCTGTTAATCTTTGTCCAACCGATTGAATATTGTATGATTGATATCCTTGCAAAACTAATCTAAATAGAACAGTTATAAACAAAGTGATAATAATTATATTTATAGATTGCCCAAAGAAGGTTTTACTTAACCAGACATCAGTCCTCTCATTTTTTAAGATTGTTATCGCTTGACCAACCAATAATGGTTGAATAGCGCCTGCGAATGAAACAGGTAATAAGACTATTAAAATAAGATAAATTGTTTTCTTATCTTTAGTTAAATATCTACCTAATTTTTTTATTCTATCAAAATCGTTCAAAAACATTACTTTAAATATTAGATATATCCTTAGAGGATTCTATTGATAAAATTACGTCTCGGAGAGGGTTGCTATCTAATCTAAGAGAGAGAGGATTAGCTATTAACCTTGCAGTTGAATAAAAAAGATCGTCAATTTTACTTAAACCGTTTTCTTTAAGAGTCTTGCCTGTGGCGACCAGATCTATTATGGCTTCTGCCATACCAGTAATTGGGCCAAGCTCTACTGATCCCGTTAGATGAACAATCTCAACTGGTATATTTAAATCATCAAAATAGGCTCTAGCAGTTTTTGTGAATTTACTTGCCACTTTACAATTAGCCGGAAGATCCGAAGGTTTTGAATAATTACTATTATTTTTTACAGCTAGTGACATGTGACATCCACCAAATTTTAAGTCAAGCAATTTAGCAACTTTCAATTCAGATTCCTGTAAAACGTCATATCCTACAATTCCTAAATCTGCTTGCCCGTAACTTACATAAACTGGAACGTCTCCATTTCTTACCAATAAGGCTTTGGCTCGTTTACATTTAGATTCAATAGTTAATGATCTATTATTTTCTAGCAGTGCATCAGAGAAGTTCAATCCTGCTTTTTTAAAAATTGAAATTGAATCTTCTAACAGAGCTCCTTTGGGTAAAGCTATAGTAATCATAGATCAATTTATTTTCAAACAATTTTTTAATTCTAAGGTAATAATGGAATTTAATAAAGAGCAAAAAATAATTGGGATTAGAGTTCTAAGGGATAATGTAATTTGGCTCTGGAAAAAAAATAGATCAGCAGTAGTTATTGATCCTGCTCTTTCTCAACCTGTAAAAGAATACCTAAAAACTAATAATCTCAATTTAGAAGCTATATTACAAACTCATCATCACTCAGATCATATTGGAGGGACTAGAGAGCTTATAAAAGAATGGCCAAATGTTAAGGTTATAGCCTCTTTTAAAGAAAAAGATCGTATACCATTTCAGAATTTATCCGTTAAGGATGGAGACAAATTAGAGTTATTAGATGAAGAGGTTAAAGTAATCGAAGTAATAGGACACACAAAATCTCATATAGCTTTTTACTCAAATAACAAAGTCCCTATCCTTTTTGTTGGTGATACTTTATTTTCAGCTGGATGTGGAAGAATCTTTGAAGGCACTTATAAACAAATGTATAATTCTCTTAAAAGAATTAAGTCATTACCTAAAAACACTCTCATTTACTGTGCTCATGAATATACGAAGTCAAATCTTTTGTGGGCTTTAGATCTTGAACCAGAGAATCAAATTATTATAAATAAACTCGTTGAAGTTGAAAAGAAAATTGCTTTAAAAGAACTTACAATTCCATGCCTACTTGAAGAAGAGATGAAAGTTAATCTGTTTCTAAGAGCAGATGATTTAAAAGGATTTTCTTTTTTAAGAGCAAATAAAGATTCATGGGTTTAAATTTATATAAATATCTTTAATCAAATGTCTTCAACAAAAGTAATTAAGACTTCTAATGCACCAGACCCTGTTGGTCCTTATAACCAAGCTATCAAAGCAGGGAATTTTATTTATTGTTCTGGTCAAATTGCCATAGATCCAGTTTCAAATGAAATAAATTGCCCAGGAAATATAGAGAAAGAAACTACTCAAGTTTTAAAAAATCTTTTTGCTGTTCTTAATGCCGGAGGAGCAAAAGCAGAAGATGTAATTAAAACGACTATATATTTAACTGATTTAAAAAATTTTAAAACTGTTAATGATATATACAGTGATTTTTTTAATGTAGAGAACCCACCGGCAAGAGCATGTATAGAAGTTTCTTCTTTGCCAAAAGGCGTTCTGATTGAAATAGAGTGCGTCGCTTTTTTAGATTAATTTATTATTATTTAGAAATTTGAAATAAAAGCCAATTGTGCACCATATTTGTATAGATTAATAATTAACAAAACTTCTTTGATCTATGACAGCAGCAAAGCTAAATATAGACGAACTAGAAGCAGGTTACCCTTTATTTTGTAAAGCGCTAAGATTATTAATCTTAAAAGGGAATTCACTTAAAGAAATTGAAAGGACAGTTTGCTGGGGTCATCTTGAAACATTAAACAGATGCCTTCCTGGAAGATATAAAGCCCCTACTTATTTGATGGCTCTAATTAAAAGAGATATAGATAAACCAAATCATTATTAGGTGAATTATTTTTCTAAAAAGTAATTATCTAATCTCATAGAAAATTCTTTTTCATTACTTGGTATTTTCTCAGAATCTAAAAAGATGGATACACTTACAAAATTCTTACCGAAACTAATATTGGGATAGATATTTTTTTCTTTACATAATTCATCTATTTTTTTCAAAAATATACTAATTTTTTGATATTCTTCAAACTCAAATCTTTTTTCAATTCTTGAAGGAGATTCCCTTTGGTTCCACATTAAGACGTGATTTATAATGCCAATTTATACTATACATTTATTTGATATTTTTCGTAATTTTCTGACAAATAAATCAGGACAATCAAAAGCTATAAAAGTCTAATTAGATTCCCAGTAATCAATTATTCCGCCAATAGTTAAATCAGTTTGAACTTCTGGATTGGGACAAGCAAACCTTGCTGCTGTGCCACTAGCAGTAAAAACCCAGTTACCTTCTCTAGCTCCAACAGGATCAACTGCTACAACTTTTTTACCTTTATTATTTTCTAAAATCCTCAAATTCATGTATCCCAAACCTGCTACTCGTTGAGTGCATACCATTCTTCCACATACCTTCATTATTTCCAAAATTTCTATTCCTCAATTTGTTTTGTACTATCAGGATCCCAGTGATCAATAATCCCAACAATTGTTAGATCACTTGGATATGATTTACTTCCTGCAGCCTCTCTTGCAGCTGAACTACCCACACAAATAACCCAATCTCCTGGTTTACAACCAACAGAGTCAACTGCGACTTTTTGTGATGAACCATCTAAAACTACTTGTAAATGTCTATGTTCGAATCCAGGAATTCTATTGGTTGATACAAGTGGTTTAACCACCTTACAAATAAGCATAACTAGTGAGCCTCCTCTAATTTTTTATCAAAAGACATTCCAATAATATGAGCGGAATGTATATTGTCTCTATCTCTAATAGTAAGACAAGTATGCAGCAAACCTTGATCAACTAAATTTTTATATCTAATTGTTATCGCATTATTTACTCTCTTACAATCATTTATTGCTCTTTCTTTTGCTCCTGGTACTTTGCCAGAGTAATCAAATCTTATTACTACTGGTATTGGAAGATCCTTAGAGACGTTCAATCCCTTAAAAATTTTCACTCCAACATCTAAATCTGGAGCCCCTTCTTCAACAGTATCTAAATGGGCAAAATAAGTTAAATTCCTTAGATGAACTTCTTTAAACCCTATCCCAACTCCAATAAATCTCTCAGCATGACCAATATCTTTATAAGAACCTTTATGAAATTTTCTTACATAGTCAATTTGGGAAATATTATTAACTATTAATTTAAAAATAAATTTATTGATTCCTGTTAGCTGATTCTTGGAAGATTTCCTATCGATAATTTGACTAATTTCTTTTTCAGCTTCTTCTTTTGTGAAATTAATTGTTGAATTATATATTTCTAAAGTTGAAATGGTTTTTTCTAAATCTATATCACCATCGCTGGTAGTTAAATGAATTTTTAACGAGTCCGTATCTGTATCTAGGCCAATCAACATAAGATCTACTGAAGCTCCACAACAGAAACTATTTTCAACAGCCTCTCTAAAAGCAAGTAACTTTTTGCTACCTTCTTTAGCAGCCAATTTATCATCACTTCCATGAGCAGCACATCCCTGATGCAAAGGATCAACTGAACTAAAATGATAAGTAACTACTTTTAAATATCTTGTATCTTTATGTACTTCATTAGGGTTGCTCTCTCTATACCTTTTGTGCTCCGTCTTAACCCATCTATTTACAGTATTTTCAATATCAAAAAGCGCTCCTGCATGAGATCTTCGTCTAACGGCGCTAAATGGAATTCTCATAACATATGCAACTGAATGAGCTAATCTGCCATCAGAACACGGAGTTATATCTAATAAATGTATACCACAATCCAACATAAATTTTTCAAATTCTTTTGCGCTCTTTCCTCCACTAGCTCCATCTAAAGGATCTTTTTCAAAAAAATCATCACTTAATTTTTCATGTTGTTTAAAAGAACACCAAGCGTATAAAGCTCTCATATCCAATGGCTTAACCCAAGATTTATCTAATATATGTAGTGGCAAATCTATACTTAAATTATTTTTTGCAATGCTTTGAGCTGTATTTATAAAATTATCATGATGTTGTATACGGGCGATTTCTTTTAAGGTTGGGACAATGTTGTCAAAATTACTTTTTATCTGACTTTCATATTGATAGAGTTTTTCGTTCTGTGAAACATTTGTTAGATTATGAGTCTTTTGAGTATTTAATCGATTGTTAAAATTATTAGTTTGTTTATGAATATTTTCTGTAAAAGTTTTCATCGGAGCCGTCGGTCCCAATGTAAAGTTCTTGCTTTTAGCTAGTCCTCTCAAAGGCATTAATTAATTAACCTCTTGCACCGCCCGAGAAAGTTACAAGTTGACCTTCTCGAGTATTTCCACTCGATCCTGTTATAAGAAAATCAGGTTCTTTCATTGCATCATTTCTCTTGATATCCATTACGGGCATAGCGCTTGTCATACCTGGTCTTGTAGGATTTCTTTTTCTTGCAGAAGTTCCTTCAGTTCCTGTTACCCTATCGCCCCTATCCCAATCATCGCCTGTAATCTTTAGACCAGCAGATTGCCCTTCACCTGTAATTCTGGATTGAGCTCTTTCTTCAGCAGAATCAAAATCTTTTATATCTTTTTTGGGAGTTAAAAGATGATTTTTGTTTTTATCAAACCTGAATTGTTCAGTTCCAGTTACTTTATCTACAGCCATATCAAATGGGCCTGTAATTTTGGAACCATTTTCATATTGATTACCAGTAACTCCATCTCTTTTTTTATCTGAGTATTTATCTCTAGAAGGGGAATTTACAGAAAAATCTTCCCATGTTTTTAAATTCTTTCTTTTGTTATTGGCGTAATTATTTTCAGAAGAATGGTTAGAGCAATTATCACCTAGTTGATCTCCTCCCACATAAGGCGTACCAGTCGGATTTAAACAGGCCCCTTTTGTAGCTCCAGTCAAATGACCTCCAATACCTGGCTGTATTCCAGTAAGACGAGCATTTGAACTGCTACCTAAATAGACCTTGCCTTTACCTTTGATTTCATTAAGCAAGTTAGAATCACAATTATTTACCATATCCTCTAATCCTGCGTATGGAGTACCAGTTACATTTTTGCAAGTACCAGGCTCGTCGCCAGTAACTTGACTAGACCTTCCAGTGAGAGTACCGCTAATCTCATTAGCATTGTTTGAGAGACTAATTCCAACTTTCATAGCTTCAGGTTTTGGTTTAGATTTACAAAAAGTCTCATATTGTTGCGAGCCAATATATTCATCACCAGTGACATTTTTACAACTTCCTGGTTCATTCCCAGTAACAAATTCAGATCTTCCTACACCAGTACCAGTTAATGCATTACCATTCAACGTGTCATAATTTCCTACTTTCTCATAAGATCTCCCTTTAGGATTCGGTTCTGATCCAAGATATTGATCGCCTGTCAATTGATGTCCAGACCCTAACTCATCTCCAGTCACTAATGATGATCTACCCGGTAAAGAACCAGAAACTTTTAATCCATCACTTGTTTTACTTTGTTTTACCTTCGATGGGTTTTTGGGAATTTCTCCACAATATTTACTTGATTGATTTGCAGAGGAGTATTCAGTACCAGTCACATTTTTGCAAGTACCAGGCTCATCACCAGTAACTTTCTCAGATCTGCCAACTTCATTACCAGTAACTTTATTACCAGAAGATGTTGAGGTAACAGATACTTTTACTGGCTGGTTATGTTCTGGTTTATCTTTACAGAATTCACTAACGACTTCTGATCCTAAGTATTGCGTCCCAGTAACACTCCTACATGTACTTGCTTCATTACCCGTAGTTTTTAAAGATCTGTTGGCTTGTGTTCCTGTAACAACTTGTCCTGAATTAGTTTCACTTTT
>QBZF01000008.1 GCA_003282425.1 Prochlorococcus sp. AG-335-A05
ATAAAAATGGACATTCAATTCCTGTTGTAGCAAAGATTGAAAAATTTGAAGCTATAGATCAAATAGATTCAATATTACCTTTGTGTGACGGGGTTATGGTTGCTCGAGGAGACTTAGGAGTTGAAATGCCAGCAGAAGAAGTCCCACTTTTACAAAAAGAGTTAATTAGAAAAGCAAATACACTTGGGATTCCCATTATTACCGCCACACAAATGCTTGACTCAATGGCATCAAATCCAAGACCAACTCGTGCTGAAGTAAGTGATGTGGCAAATGCAATTCTTGATGGTACAGATGCCGTCATGCTTTCAAATGAAACAGCTGTAGGTGATTATCCAGTAGAAGCTGTTGAAACCATGGCGACAATTGCTAGAAGAATTGAACGTGATTATCCACTTAAAGCAATTGAGAGTCACCTTCCTAGTACTATTCCAAATGCAATAAGCGCCGCAGTCAGCAACATTGCTAGACAACTTGATGCTGGGGCAATAATCCCTTTAACTAAATCCGGTTCAACAGCCCGTAATGTGAGTAAATTCAGACCTCCTACTCCAATTCTTGCCACCACGACAGAGAGAAGTGTCGCGAGAAGATTACAATTAGTATGGGGAGTTACTCCTTTATTAGTCAAAAATGACGATAGAACTGCAAAAACATTCAGTATTGCAATGCAAATAGCCCAAGAACTAGGGATTCTGAAGCAGGGAGATCTGGTAGTTCAGACTGCAGGTACGTTAACAGGTATAAGTGGTTCGACTGATCTAATAAAGGTTGGATTAGTAAGAAAAGTGGTAACTCGAGGAATATCAATAGGGGAGTTAGGTGTCACTGGCAAAGCAAGAAATATAAAGACCAATCTTGATTTATCATTGATATCTCCAGGTGAAATTTTATTTGTACCAAAAAATATTTTAATGGATTTACCTTACACTAAGAAAATTACTGGTATAGTTACGGATGAAAATATAGATGAATGCTATAAAATATTCAAAAATAATAATATTAAGGTATCCACCATTTGTAATTTATCTGCTATTGACAATCTTATATTGAATGGAGATTTAATAACATTACAACTCAATGAAGGAGTTGTTTATATGGGGCAGATAGAAGACGATGAGGATGCATTAGATAAATATAAGTATGTCTAGGAATATATCATTTAAAGAAGCCTTTAATATGGCTGGTAAGACTTTAGTTTCAAACAAATTAAGAAGTTCTCTTACTATGCTTGGAATTATAATAGGTAATGCATCAGTAATAACACTTGTAGGATTAGGGAGAGGAGCTCAAACTCTTGCCAAAAATCAATTAAGTAATTTAGGTGCAAATGTTTTATTTATTGTTCCAGGAAATAACGATACTCGAAGAAGAGGTATATCATTTCCAAAAAATCTTGTTTTAGAAGATTCAATTGCAATTAACAATCAAGTCCCGAGTGTTAAAAAAGTTGCACCACAAATCTCTGCAAATGAAATTGTTCAATCAAATTCAAAGAGCTTAAATATTTCAATTGCTGGGGTAACTCCTGAATTTCTTGACGTAAGAAGTTTTGAGGTAGATGAAGGAAGATTCATCTCCCAAAGTGACGTAAATTCAGCTAGAAGTTTCGTTGTGATTGGACCTGATCTAAAGGAAGACTTTTTTAAGGGAAACACTGTAATTGGAGAAAAAATAAGAATTAAAGATCACACTTATGAAATAATTGGAATTTTAAAACCTAAAGGTGCTGTTTTTGGTAGCAATCAAGATAAAAATGCATATATACCTCTTACTACAATGGTTAACAGAATAAGTGGAAAAGATCCTACCTATGGAGTTAGTTTAAGTTTTATAAGTGTAGAGGCTACTAGTAAAAACAAAACTAGTGCTGCAAAGTTCCAAATTACAAATTTATTGCGTCAAAGACATAACATCGTAAGAGACGATGATTTTGCAGTTAGATCTCAAGAAGATGCATTAAATATAGTAACAAACATCACAAGTGGTCTTACATTTTTATTGGCAGGTATAGGTGCTGTCTCTCTTATTGTTGGAGGTATAGGAATAATGAATATAATGCTTGTTTCTGTAAGTGAAAGAACAGAGGAGATTGGTTTAAGGAAAGCAATAGGTGCAAAACAAAATGATATTCTTATACAATTTTTATTTGAGGCTTTAATTTTATCTACTATTGGAGGTTTGGTTGGAACAACAACCGGTTTGACAGGGGTATTTCTTCTAGGTGTAATAACTCCTTTGCCAGCTTCGGTAGGAATAGCAACAACGTTGTCAACAATGATTATTTCAGGTTCAATAGGATTAATCTTTGGAGTGTTACCAGCAAAAAGAGCCTCACAATTAGATCCAATTGTTGCTCTAAGAAGTTTGTAAATCTTTATTAGGAAATGTTAAATGTTAGTAAACTTATTGAGGTATTAATAAGTCTCCAAATAATTATAATTTCTACATTTATTCCTGTTTTTTTCACTATACCTTTTACTAATAAACTTATTGGGACATATGAGATGCCTATTACATGGCAATTACCTTCAATTGTAATAATTACCTTGATATTTAACGGTAAAATAGTAATAAAAGCATTTAGTATCTATTTAATAATTGGTTTGTTTTTTATTCCAGTATTTGACCAGGGAGGTTCATTAGGATATTTATTAACTCCAAATTTTGGTTACTTATTAGGAATTTATCCATTAATCAAAATAATAGATAATTTAAATAAAAGAAAGCAAATGATTAAGTATAATGACCTTTTAAAATACGGAATATTAGGAATATGTACTATGCATTTAATAGGTATAATTTATAATTGCATTCTAGTTTTATATTTTAAACAATCGGAAATACTCTTATATAATATTTCAAAATATTCATTAGGAAAATTTGGATATCATTTATTAATACTCACACCTATTACTTTACTGATTAAAATCCTTAATAAGAACAGATATCAAAGATGATGTTAAATATAAAAAATAATAGATTTTATTATATTTTATTATCTAGTTTAATTATTTTATCTGATCAATTTACAAAACATATTATCGATATAAATCATACATCATATATAAATAAAGATCTGTTATTTTTTAGTATTGATTACGTGAAAAATTATGGCGCAGCATTTAATATTTTAAATGGTAGTAGAATTTTTTTATCAACAATAAGTACAACAATAACGTTGTTTTTAATATATTTTATTTTATATAAAAAAAATTTAAGTAATCTAGATTTATTTTGTTATTGCCTCATTTTGGCAGGTACAATAGGAAACGGAATTGATAGAATTACAAGGGGTTACGTTATAGATTTTATTAATTTAAACTTTATAGATTTTCCAGTATTCAATATTGCTGATATATCTATAAATATTGGTTTTATTTTTATAATATATGGACTTATAAAAAATAAAAGATAATAATGTACCATTTTCTTTTTAAGAACTATAGATATTTATTTATTCTATTATTACTTTATTTTTTATTGACAATATTTAAAAATATTTTAAATCTTTATTCTATTTTGATCATTGTTTTTATTTTACTTATTTTTTATTCTAAAAACAAAAGATTATTCAAAAAAATTACTCATAAAATAATTTTTAAACAACAAAATAGTTTTTCTTTTAGAAACAAATATGGAGCTGCAAAAAATAGTCTTGAAGCAATAGATGAAATTAATAAAAAAATATCGAATAAAATATATGGAGATTTATTGAAATACGAAAAAATAAAGCTTGAAAAACAGTTCAAGTACGGAGACTATAACGTTATATTATTTGGCGCGGGATCGTCTGGAAAAACTTCCATAGCAAGAGCACTATTGAAAAATTTAATTGGAAAGATTTCCCCAACAATTGGTACTACAAAAGATATAATAAGTTATAAAATCAGAATTCCAATCTTAAAAAGAAATATAAATATAATTGATACGCCTGGGTTATTTGAAGCTTTTAGAGAAGGTCAAGAAAGGGAGAATTCCACAATAATGGAGGCATCAAAATCAGATCTTATTCTTTTTGTAATTGATCAAGATATCAATAAATATGAACTTTATCTAATTAGAGAATTTCTAAATTTGAAGAAGAAAGTAATTATTGTATTAAATAAATGCGACTTAAGGTCAGAAAAACAAAATAATATTATTAGAGAAAACATTATCTCAATTACATCTACAAAACATATTAAACTATCAGTTATAAAAACTATTGCTTCATCTAAAGTCTTCTCAAATAATTTAGTAAACTCATTAAAAATAACTTCTGATGTAGGTAATCTATTTAAAGAGATAATTGAAACACTTGACGCGAATGGAGAAGAATTACTAGCTGATAATATTCTTTTTAGATGTAATAAATTGGGACTAATCAGCAAAAACATAATATCAGAGCAAAGAAGTTTAAGTGCTAATAAAGTAATAAATAAATATACTTTGATTACCGGAGGAGTAATACTGGTAAATCCTCTGCCGGCTGTAGATTTTATAACAACAACATCTGTAAATGTTCAAATGATCATTGAAATTTCGAAAATATATGATTCCAAGATAACAAAAAAAGAAGCAGCAGAATTATCTAAATCATTATTAACAACTTTAGCAAAACTTGGTATTTTGAAAGGAGGACTTAGTGTTATTACAAACGCATTAGCCTCAAATTTCACAACTATATTTATTTCAAAATCATTACAGTCTATAACCTCATGTTGGTTAATAAAAATAGTAGGTTTATCAATAAAAAAATATTTCAATAATGGAAAAAATTGGGGCGATGGGGGGATTCAAGAAGTAATTGAGGATATTTACAAATTAAATAAAAGGGAAGATATCCTAAATAATTTTATTAGAGAAGCAATAAATAATATAAGAATTAACGAGGATCCAAAATCTAAAAGAAAATTGCCGCCATATTTGCAGAGTGACTAGTTATTTGATTGTTTAAGAAAGATCTAAAGTCAAAAACAGTAATTAATAATAAATATAAAATACAAATTATTATTGAAATAAAACCCGTTATAACTGCTATTAATTTTGATCTACTAATTTTCATAAGAATTAATTTAGTAATTTCAAAAGATCATTAATATGAGATTCACTTGTATTGTAATTCCCAAAAACTGCTCTTAAATAATATCTATTTTTAAATAGAGGTCTAGAAATCATAAAGTTCTTTTTAAGAAGTTTTATTCTTTTTTTTAAAGTCCATGAATCTGATTCATTTTTATTCATACCTTTTGGTAAAAAGGAAATTATATGTAAAGGACCAGAATATAAATCATATTTGAATTTATCTAAATTATTTTCGAAGAATATTCTTCTCTTAATAGATGAATATAATACATCCTCTATTCCTCGCATTCCCATAAATCTCAACCCTAACCATAGTTTGATTATTTCAGCGGGTCTAGAACCTTGTATTCCTAGTTCACCTCTATTAAAGAAATTGTTTTCATTGGAAACGTAAGGTAACCCTGTAGAAAATGTTTTTTTGAGAATTTCAATATTTGAAACTATTAAAAGGGATGAAGTTTTTGTAATTCCAAGTATTTTTTGTGGATTAATAGTTATTGAATTCGCAAGATGAACATTAATAATTCCATTGATCGGTAAATTAGTTATTGAAAAAATGCCACCTATGGATCCGTCAATGTGTAGCCAAATATTTCTTTCATTACAAAATTTACTGATGTTATCAATTGGGTCTATTGCTCCACGAACTGTTGTACCAAGAGTGGCAACAATAGCAAATATTCTTTTACCTTCAATAGAACATTTATCCACAGTCTTTTTAAGCTCAATCATATCCATACATCCATCTTTATCTGTTTTGACCTTAATCAAATTATTTTTTTCAAGACCCATAATTCTATTACATTTTTCAAATGATGAATGAGCATCTTCGCTAATTAAATAAACTGCCTTTGAATCAGTTTCAAGTCCGGCATAGTTTCTTGCTGTGACCAGCGCATTTAAATTACTTAAAGTCCCGCCACTGGCTGCAACGCCACCTGCTAAATCCGAAAAACCTAGTTTTATTGAAAACCACTTGCAAATTGATTCCTCAAGAAGAGAAACACTTGGTGATAATTCATGCGCAAGAAGATTATTATTTAAGCCAGCAGCAATTAAATCTCCCAAAATAGAAATGATTAATGGTGGAGGGTCTAGATGAGCAAGGGAACCTGGATGTACTGGATTAAAAGAACTATAAATAAGACTTTCAATCTCAGAGAATAAAACATCAAAAGACTTTCCCTGTTCACCTGGAACTGAACATTCAAAGTTAGTATCGATGGGTATAGGACCTAATTTATCTGAATCTGAAAACCATTTACATAGGATTTCAGAAGTTCGGTTGAGAAGTATAAGCAAACTTTCGTTACTTCCAGAAGATGTCGGAAATAGATTGTTTTGATTATTAATTGAATCTGAAGTCATTCTTTAAAATAATTATTAATTAGGTAATTTATAATGTTTATAAAAAAACGTAATTTATAAAATGAACAAAAAAACTATAAATCGGCATAAAAAAATTGATCACTTAAATTATCTTAAATGGATGCAATTCATTTTACGAAGATCAGAAGAAGTAGGTAAGGTGGAATTACCAATTACAGCAGTAATAATAGATGAGAATGGAAGATGTATTGGTAGAGGAAGTAATAAAAGAGAAATTAACAATGACCCTTTAGGACATGCAGAATTAATAGCACTAAGACAAGCTTCATGGATTAAAAATGATTGGCGATTTAATGAATGCACCATAATTGTCAATTTAGAGCCTTGTACAATGTGTGCTGCGGCATTAGTTCAAGCAAGAATGGGTCAAGTTATATATGGTACAGAAGATGATAAGAGAGGCGGATTTGGAGGCACGATTGATTTATCTAAGCATGAAAGCACACATCATAAAATGAAAGTAGTAGGAGGAATCTTAAATAAGGATTGTAAAAATAAAATTAAGTTATGGTTTAAAAAGATGAGGAATCAAAAATAGAAAACTTCTTTAATTCTGTATCAAATAAATTTAATAATCGATCAACATTCTCTTCACTAGAGTTAAACCCCATTAATCCAATACGCCAAACCTTACCAGACAATGCACCTAATCCATTTCCTATTTCAATACCAAAATTTTTCAAAAGATGATTTCTAAATGCGTCTCCATTTACTGCAGGAGGAATTTTCACTGTTGTCAGAGTAGGTAATCTAAATTCACTAGAAACATGTAACTCCATACCTAAATTTTCTAATCCCTTCGATAATTTGATTGCATTAGAATTGTGTCTTCTCCAAATATTTTCTAAGCCTTCATTAGCGATTAAGCGCAAACCCTCTCTTATTGCAAAATTCATATTAACTGGAGCAGTATGATGGTAAACACGATCAGATCCCCAATATCTATTCAATAAGGATAAATCTAAGTACCAATTTGGAACTTTAGAAGTTCTTGCACTAAGCTTATCTTCTGCACGTTTGTTCATTGTGAAAGGACTAAGTCCAGGAGGGCAGCTTAGACCTTTTTGGCTACAACTATAAGCAAGATCAATTTTCCAATCATCAATAAAAAGTTCTAAAGCACCTAATGATGTGACAGCATCAACTAAAAACAAACAATTATTCTTTCTGCATAAATCACCTATACCTTCAAGAGGTTGTAATACCCCAGTTGATGTCTCGGCGTGGACAATAGCAAATATTACAGGTTTTTTAGTTTCTATTTCATATTTTATTTCTTCAAAAGTAAACGCTTCTCCCCATTCTTTTTCAATTACTGACACGTCCGCTTTATATCTCGACGCCATATCAACCAAACGACCCCCAAAATATCCTTTTTTTGCGATTAGAATTTTTTCTCCAGGCTCTATAAAATTAGCAATAGATGCTTCCATAGCTGCGCTACCTGTACCACTCATAGGTAGAGTTATTCGATTATTACACTGCCATGTATATCTAAGTAATTTTTGTACCTCAGACATTAACTCTATATATGCCTCATCTAAATGCCCTATTGGATTGAGTGCTAAAGCCTTAAGGACTTCGGGATGGGCATTTGAAGGACCAGGCCCTAATAAAAGTCTTGAGGGAACATTAGTTTTATCCAGATGAGGTAGATTCTCTTCATTTATAGTTGAAATGAGTTTTGTTTCGGTCAAAACCTTTTAAAGCATTACCTTTAAATTAAACTAATTTACCTACTAAAGCGAAGAATGTTTAAAGAAATTCATCCAATTTAAATATTTTAGTTAACAATTGGTAAACATATAACTTGAAATACTCAAAGAACATAGCAAGTGTTGAAAAAAGTTACCTTTGATACATAATTAGATTCGTCAAGTTATTAATTTTATTGGAGGTATAAATAAAGAAATGGCCAAGTCACCCCAAGACGTTTTAAGTCAGATTAAGGATGAAGGAATTGAACTCATCGATCTAAAATTCACTGATATACATGGTAAATGGCAACATCTAACCTTGACATCTGACATGATTGAGGAAGAGTCATTCACTGAAGGTCTAGCCTTTGATGGATCTTCTATAAGAGGTTGGAAAGCGATTAATGCATCTGACATGTCTATGGTCCCAGATTCAAGTACCGCATGGATCGATCCTTTTTATAAACACAAAACCTTAAGCATGATTTGCTCTATTCAAGAGCCAAGAAGTGGAGAACCGTATGATAGGTGCCCAAGATCATTAGCCCAAAAGGCATTAAAATATTTAGATTCCACAGGCATAGCAGATACTGCATTTTTTGGACCTGAGCCAGAATTCTTTTTGTTCGATGATGTTAGATATGACTCTAAAGAGGGTAGTTGTTTTTATAGTGTAGATACTATTGAAGCTCCCTGGAATACTGGTCGAACAGAAGAAGGTGGAAACCTAGGTTATAAAATTCAATACAAAGAGGGCTATTTCCCAGTTGCTCCTAATGACACCGCTCAAGACATAAGGTCTGAAATGTTATTGCAAATGGCTGAATTAGGAATTCCAACTGAGAAGCATCATCATGAAGTCGCTGGAGCAGGACAACATGAACTTGGTATTAAATTTGATTCCTTAATTAGCTCGGCTGATAGTGTTATGACATACAAATATGTTGTAAGAAACGTAGCCAAAAAATATGGGAAAACAGCGACATTTATGCCTAAACCTGTATTTAACGATAATGGAACAGGTATGCATGTTCATCAGAGTTTATGGAAAAGTGGTCAACCTCTATTTTATGGCGAAGGATCATATGCAAATCTATCTCAAACAGCAAGATGGTATATCGGAGGTATTTTAAAACACGCTCCATCATTCCTTGCATTTACTAATCCAACAACTAATAGCTATAAAAGATTAGTTCCAGGATTTGAAGCTCCGGTAAATCTAGTTTACTCAGAGGGTAATAGATCAGCAGCTGTAAGAATCCCTTTAACTGGACCTAATCCAAAAGCTAAAAGATTAGAATTTAGATCAGGTGATGCACTTGCTAACCCTTATTTAGCATTTTCTGTAATGATGCTAGCTGGTATAGATGGGATTAAGAATCAAATTGATCCTGGTGATGGCCTTGATGTTGACTTATTTGAACTACCAGCAGAAGAGCTATCAAAAATAGATACAGTTCCGTCATCTCTCAATGATTCACTAAATGCACTTAAAGCAGATAAAGGTTATTTATTAGCTGGAGGAGTATTCACAGAAGATTTTATTGATAATTTTATCGATATGAAGTACGAGGAGGTTCAACAATTAAGGCAGAGGCCCCACCCTCACGAATTTTTTATGTACTATGACGCTTAAGTCAAATTAAGAAATTTAAAAATTTCAAAAGATCTTTTTGAGAATTACCACAAATAATTCTCAGATTGATTTTTTTTTTGTTGGAATAGAGTTAAGTAAAAATAAAAAATGGTAAAAGAACAATTTTCAAAAATTGCATATAAAACACTTCAACAAGGAAAAAGTATCGCTGGATTAGCTCATAAGGAATTAAGTACAAGAATCATGAATTTCGTACTCCCGGATAATAAGCTTGGTAATTTTAAAATAGATAAAAAACTCTTGGTTGATATTCAAAATTCAATGGATCGTCTTAGGGAAGAAGATTGGAGTGATGCGGAAAAAAATATATATCCTCAGAAATTATTATTTGATGAACCATGGCTAAGATATTTAACCCAATATCCCAAAATTTGGCTGGATATGCCAAACACATGGGATCGAAGAAGAAAACAAAATTATAAAGATCTTCCTAAAAATATAGATAATGAAAACTACCCAAAGTATTACTTAAGAAATTTTCACCATCAGACAGATGGTTATCTATCTGATTTTTCGGCGAGTATTTATGATTTACAAGTAGAAATTCTTTTTAATGGAAGTGCCGATGCCATGAGAAGAAGAATAATTAAACCCCTTAAGCAAGGATTAAATAATTTTAGTAATAGAAAAAAAAGTTCATTAAAAATTCTTGATGTTGCTACAGGTTCAGGTAGAACACTTAAACAGCTTAGAGGTGCATTTGCTAAAGAAAAAATTATAGGACTTGATTTGTCTGGATCATACTTAAAAGAAGCCAGTAGATTTATTTCAAATTTAGATGGTGATTTAATAGAATTAATTAAAGGTAATGCTGAAAATTTACCATTTGAAGATAGTAGTATTCAAGGAATTACATGTGTTTATTTATTTCATGAATTACCAAGAACAGTAAGAGAACATGTCTTAAAAGAATTCTTTAGAGTACTTGAACCAGATGGAATTTTAATTCTTGCTGATTCAATACAAGAGAATGATTCACCTAATTTTATTCAGATAATGGAAAATTTTTATAAATCATTCCATGAACCCTTTTATTGTGATTACATCAAAGAAGATATAACTTCTAAAATAAAAGATATAGGTTTTAATAACATAAAATCAGATTCATTTTTCATGACTAAAGTATGGTCTGCTATAAAATGAAGAAAGAATAAATTAATATTATGAAGAACTTGGATAAAGATACTATTCAACTTGCCCAAAAACTTAATAATAAGTTAAAAATTGATCACTTAGACTGGCACCAACTAAAGGGGAAAAAATTAAATAGATCAGCAGAACTTATATCAGCAGCATTATGCCAATTATTAATTTCAGAGAATGAGGAGGATACTATAAACTATTTGGAAGAAAGTATAAAATGGTTAAAAGGAATTAATGTAGACAATCCATGTCCAAGTAAACATTCATCTTTTTAAGGCTAATTGGAGCCGATTCCCCTTATTACTCCATCTAATATCATCAAAACACTCGTTTATTATATAAAGACCTCGCCCATTTAATGAAGTAAGTTTTTCAGGTAATTTATATAATCTTTTTTTTATTTCTAAACCATTACCTTGATCTTGAATTTGCCATACACACCAGTTAGGAGTAATGATTCTACGAACTCTAATCGATTTATTAGGATCTAGTTTATTTCCATGCGTAACCGCATTTATAAGTGCTTCATGTAATCCTAGTTTTATGTTGTAGCTGTATTGAGAAGTATTTAACGGTTCTAACAATAAATCAACAAAATCATTTAATTGAAGTGAGGAATTTAATTCAAAATTAGACCAGTTAATTGCTGGTCTGTTAAGTAAATCAATAATAAAATTTAAAAGAATTTTGCCCTGAAAAAAGGACATAACTTTATATCTATATTAAGAGTATTTTAACTTACCAAATAGCTATAAATCAAAGAATATTATTATGCCTCAATGAAATTGCTGGATGTCTTAGAATAGAATCCATAAGTCTTACTCCCCTAAGTTGATTGATTAATGGCATGTGTCCTTCAGGAGCCTCTAATGACCAACTAAATGAACTTGGATATCTAGTCCAATATCCATCTTTTTTCCATCCTATTTTTGGCCATAACAATTCATATTTTTTTCCAACTGACTTAAGAAGTTTAGCTTGTATAGAGAAACCAAACCTGCCATTTGAATAAATAGTCCATAATCTATCTATTGTTTGAAGATCAGTACTTGACATATTATTGACCTCACTATAAAAAACATAACCACGATTTTCAGCAAGCTTACCAGCTAGTTTTCTTAAATATGAACTAGTTAATCTATCAGCATCCTCAAAATTTTGTTCTAATAACCTCAACTGAAGTTCTTCATAGTTAATATTTTCATCTGAAGAAGTAAAAAACCAATTATTGTATTTTTTATCATTAAAAAAATTTGGTTTATGTTTTTTTAATACTTGCAGTAACCAACCAGCAGCCCAATCATCACCTTTCTGATCAAAATCATCAAATATTTTCTTGCCAATTAAAAATATGTTTTCGACATTTGATTCAATATCAGATAATAAATTTATTCTTTTCCGTTGATTAGATTTAACAAAATTATTAACTAGATTTAATGTACTCTTATAATGGTCTTCTTGATCTTTGTTTGTCATTTCTAAAAAATCCATTTAATTTTTAAAACTATCCATGAACTCCAGAAAAGAAGAACTAGAGAAATTCAGGAAGTTAAACGGCCCACTTATTGATGTTAGGAGTCCAGGAGAATATTATAAAGGACATATGCCAAATTCTATAAATATTCCGTTATTTGATAATGATGAGAGATCAATATTAGGAACTATATATAAAAATAACGGTAGACATGATGCAGTAATAAAAGGTTTGGAATTTCTAGCCATAAAAATTGAAAATATTATTAATAAGTTATTTGAAGTTATAAATGATCATAAATTAACAAGTCATAATTCACAATTTAGTGATCCCACTTTAAAAATCTACTGTGCCAGAGGTGGAATGAGGTCTCAAAGTATATGCTGGCTTTTAGAAAAATACAATCATAAAAGTGTTATTTTAAAAAATGGCTATAAAAGCTACAGAAAATGGACTTTAGATAGCTTTAATAAAAAATGGAAAATAGTTGTTATGGGAGGAAAAACTGGAACTGGTAAAACTAAAATATTAAAATTACTTCGTGATAATAATTATCAGATCATTGACTTAGAGGGGTTAGCTTGCCATAGAGGAAGTACTTTTGGCGGATTAGGCATGAAAGCACAACCTTCAAATGAACAATTTGAAAATACCATCGCAGAGGAATTAAAAAGTTTTGTAAAAAATAAGAAAATATTCGTCGAAGCTGAAAGTGCAAATATTGGAAAATGTAAAATACCTCATGAGTTTTTTAGTCAAATGAAAACAGCAGAGAGAGTTGAAATAAAAAAAAGTGAATCAAATCGTTTAGAGGAATTAATTAAAACCTATAGTATTTTTGAAGAAAAAGATCTTGTAGAAGCTGTTTTAAGAATAAAGAAAAGATTAGGTCCACAAAGAACAACAATTGCAATCGAGTCAATTAAAAATAAAGATTGGGAATCGGTTTGTAAGTCTGTTTTAGAATATTATGATAAGTGCTATGACTATGAAAAAACAGGAGCAAATAATATTAAAACATTAGATATGACAGATATCTTTGATGATCAAACAACATTGAGATTAATAAAGGAATATATGAAATCATAAATTTTAACGAAATATGCTTTTATTATCTACAATATAAAATTACCTTTTAAATTATTATGGCAGAAAATAAGTTAGCAAAAATTCAATTTTATGAAGGAACTGATGAACCAGTTGTTCCAGAAATTAGATTAACAAGAGGTAATGATGGTACTACTGGACAAGCAATATTTATATTCGAAAAACCTCAAGCATTATCTTCAATTGCAGATGGTGAAATTACAGGAATGAGAATGATTGATGCTGAAGGAGAAATTTTAACCAGAGAAGTTAAAGTCAAATTTGTTGATGGTGAACCAATGTTTTTAGAGGGAACCTATATATGGAAAACCAAATCTGATTTTGATAGATTTATGAGGTTTGCTAATAGTTATGCCAAATCAAATGGATTAGGATACTCTGAGAAGAAGTAAATAGATTATGAAAATTGAATCGTTCCTTCTATTTTAAATTTTCTGTTGTAATAATAAGCTTTTTAATAGTATGGACCTTGAGGGATTTCATTCTCTTAATAATTTGTTCATTAGTAATATCGAATGTAGTTAGTAATTTATGTAATCAAATACAAACCATTTTAAAATTACCAAGATTTGTTTCCTTATTGATTGTTCTAGGAGGAATATCATTCATGATATTTGCTATTTCTATCATTGTATTACCCCCGTTCATAAGAGAATTTAATGAAATATTAATAGATATTCCAAATGGATTATCAAGAGTTAATGAATTGGTCAACTCTAACCTAAATAAATTTAACGATCTACTTTATGGTAAAGAATCTGAGAGGATAGTAAACATTTTCGATCTTGTTAATGATGTGGTTCCAATTCCAGATGGCGCTACTATTGCCAAAGCAATTCAAGAAAGTTTTATAAATATAATTAATTTAGCTGGGAACCTCGGATCTGGATTTATAAGAGTAATCTTTGTATTAGTTGTAAGTTTTATGATATCCATTGAACCAAAAGCTTATAAAGAAGGAATACTCATTATAGTTCCTAAAGTTTATCGAAATAAATTCAGGATTATATTAGATAAGTGTAATATTGCATTAACAAATTGGACTTTTTCTATAGTGATAAGTTCAATATCAGTAGGTTTATTATCTTTAATAGTTTTATCAATTTTAGATGTTAAATATGTAGTTTCAAATGCAATTATAGCAATGATCTTAAACATAATTCCAAACATAGGACCAGTTTTAAGTGGAATATTTCCAATTTCAATCGCACTTTTAGATAACTTTTGGAAACCAGTAGCTGTATTTGGGGCTTATATCATAATTCAAAATATAGAGAGTTATATAATAATGCCCTCTATTTTGAAGAAGAAAACAAGTTTACTTCCAGGATTAACATTAATATCTCAATTTGGATTTACTTTCATCTTTGGCCCTTTAGGATTAGTATTATCTTTGCCAATTGTAGTAGTAACACAAGTATTAATTAAAGAGCTAATTAATGATAATTAAAAACTTTTATTTATTTAATTTCCTATACAAATATGGATAAGAAAAAAGTATAAAGAAGGAAAGAGGATGATTAGAGAATGCAAAATATAAGGAATTAAATGTAAAATGATCTATTAGTATTCTTAATTCTGTAGATAAATCAATTAATACTAAAGAAAATAGAAGAATTAAATAGTAATTTATTTTCATTAAATTACTCCTTTAGTTTAATCTATAATTAGAAATGAAGGAGCTAGTAATATACTTGAATAACTACCTATTAAAATTCCCAGGGTCAAAGATACAGAAAACCAAAATAGCGAATATGAACCAAAAATTATTAGTGTTAGTAGAGGTATTAATGTTGTAATACTAGTAAAAAATGTTCTTCGAAAGGATTCATTAATAGAAATTTGGATTATTTTATTATAGTTATCTGAATCTTTCTTTAAATTTTCTCTAATCCTATCGAAAATCACAACTGTATCATTTACTGAATAACCAGCTATTGTTAATAAAGAAACGGCAAACAAACTATTTACCTCAATAGACAATAGGACACCCAACCAAGAAAAAATTCCAAAAACAATAAATAAATCATGGAATAAAGCTAATAAAGCAAATAATGCATATTTCTTATCAAATCGAATAGAGATGTATAAAGATATTGCAAATAAAGAAACTAACAAGGAAGTGGCGCAATTTATAAGAAGTTTTTTGCCAAGTTTTGGACCTATTATTCTAGAGTTTTTACTGTCATAATTTAAAGGACCTAAAATTTTATCAACGTTAGAAATCAAATCATTTGATTCTTCAATAGTTAAATAAGGTGTCCTAATAGAAATTAAACTATTATTATTTTGAATTTGTAATTTAATATTGTTTAGAAGATTTTTATTATTTGAAAAAGTTCTCAGTTTTTCAATAACTAAATCAGGGGAAATATTTTCACATTCTTCTTTACAACTCCTCTCAATTCTTAATTCATTACCACCAATAAAATCCATTCCAAGATTAATAGGTTTTTTGAATGAAGTGTTAAAAGTTGAATATAAGATTCCTATTAAACTTAACAATATAAGAAAAGATGAAAATCCAAATATTTTATTTTTATTTTTAATTAAATTAAAACTAAATGATTTCATGAATTAGATAATTAATAAATTAAAATTAGAGGGGATTAGATTCACTAAAATAAAGATTTTTTTGTCTTAAAGATTGATAAGTAGTTAAAAATCTTAAAATAGTTTTGGAACAATTTAACGAGGTAAATAAACTTATAACAACTCCTATACCAAGAGTTGCAGCAAAGCCTTTTACAAAATTAGTTCCTAATAAAAACAACACAAAACAACTTACAAAGGTTGTAATATGTCCATCGATAATAGTCGAATTAGCTCTTTGAAACCCACTATCAATTGATCTTATAAGAGTATTTCCATTTATAAGTTCCTCTCTAATTCTCTCAAAAATTAAAACATTTGCATCCACAGCCATACCAATACTTAAAATTAATCCAGCAATTCCAGGTAAAGTTAATGTCACCGGTATTAAAGAATAAAGAGCTAAGTTAAAAAAACCATAAAAAATCAAAGAAATAACAGAAACAAAACCTAGAATTTTATAGTTAAAGATCATAAATATTCCAACTAATATCAATCCACAAATAGCAGCATAAAGACTCTTAACAATATTTTTTGAACCAAGTAAAGGACCAATAGTATTAGTTTCAACAATTTCAATAGGTAAAGGTAAAGAACCACCCTTAAGTTGAACTTCTAATTCTCTGGCGTTTTCAGCTGAAAAATTTCCACTTATCGTTGCTGCTCCCCCGGTAATACCAGTATTTATGAATTGGCTTCCAACACTAGCTTCACTAATAGATTCTCCATCAAGAACAATAGACAAAAGTTTATCCGTACCTGCAATAGATTTAGTAATTTCAGCAAATTTTTCACCACCATCATTACTAAAGGATAATGAGACCTCCCAATTATTATTAGTTTGCTCTTGCCTTCTACCAGCATTTATTAAATCCTTACCTGATAAGTCAGTTTTATTGAATAGATTAGCAATTTCATTATTTATATATTTTTTAGTTTCTACCAATCTCTCAAATAATTGTTGATTATTAGAAGAATAATTTATATCATTTTCAATTTCTGTAAGATTGTCCAAAATAAGTAAAAACTTCTCTTCGTTTCGTTTATCAACAATTTTGAATCTTTCAATTAAATCATTAAGTTTAAATCTCTGCAATTGCAGAGTTTTAAATTGAGAACTTGTATTTTCTTTTTGAGTTCTAAATTCTAATAAAGCAGTTTTACCTAATATCCTTGATGCAGACAAAGGGTTTTGTTCTCCTGGTAACTCCAAAATTAATTGATCACGTCCTAATGTTTGTAAATTAGACTCTGCAACTCCCAAATTATTCACACGTTTATCTAAAACTGCATTGACAGCATTTAATTCTTCTTTTGAAACTTTCCCCTCTTCTTTAACCAATTGAAGAGTTAATTGAGAACCTCCTTTTAAATCAAGACCTAATTGTAATGGGAAATTAATTAATAAGTAAATAGAAAAAGTCAGTAGAAAAATAATAAAAAAAAGCCAACCTTGCCTTCTTTTCATTTCTTAAATACTCCCATTGATTACTTCTTCGACTTTTTCGACTATTTGATGTGGTTGAATTATTGTTAAATTTTCTAAATTTCCATTGTAAGGAGTAGGAATATCCTGACTAGATAATCTTATAGGTCTAGTATCAAGATCATCAAAACACTCTTCGGTAATCAAAGCAATTAATTCTGCTCCAATACCTCCAGTCTTCATACATTCCTCAACAATTATTACATTATTAGTTTTTTTGATTGATTTTGTAATTGTTTTCATATCAAAAGGTTTTAAACTAATCAGATCAATTAATTCCACGTCAATATTTTTCTTATCTAATTCTTCAATAGCCTTTAAACAATGATGTCTCATTCTTGAATAAGTCAATATAGTAATATCTGTACCCTCTTTGACTAAATCAGCTTGATCTAAAGAACATATATAATCTCCGACAGGCAATTCCTCAGATAAATTATATAAAAGGACATGTTCAAAAAATAAAACTGGGTTATTGTCCCTTATAGCAGCTTTCATTAATCCCTTTGCATTAGTAGGAGTGCTACAAGCAACAATCTTTATCCCAGGAACTGCGTGAAAGTAAGCCTCTAATCTTTGACTATGTTCAGCGCCTAGTTGTCTACCTACACCTCCAGGACCACGAACAACTGCGGGTATTTTATAGTTACCGCCACTTGTATATCTAAGCATACCCATGTTATTAGAAATTTGATTAAATGCTAATAGTAAAAATCCCATATTCATACCTTCAACTATCGGTCTTAATCCTGTCATTGCGGCTCCAACAGCCATGCCAGTAAAACTATTTTCGGCAATTGGAGTATCTAAAACTCTTAATTCTCCATATTTTTCATATAGATCCTTAGTGACCTTATAAGAACCACCATATTGACCTACATCTTCTCCCATAATGCAAACGTTTACATCATTTGCCATCTCTTCATCAATTGCTTCTTTCAAAGCAGTAAATAATAAAGTACTAGCCACAAATAATTTCCTAATTTATCATATATATAAATTTATACCATCAAGGTTGAATTAGCCTCCTTCAGCAAAAGTTATGAGTAGTAATATTGACAAAATCATGCCGGGAGAAAGTAAAAGTATTAAAAGGCCTAAGTCATGTAAAGACATTAAAAAATAATAGTTTTATTCAATAGTATTAGGATTTCAATTTTTTTTTATCAAAAAACTTCGAATAAATACAATAAAAAGACCTAATCCTATAAATGCAAATGAAAAAGTTAATATGAAAGACAATCCAATAATTAATGTATTAATACTAGAAGATATACTTTGAACAATTTCAGATGAGTTTGATGGTTTATGGAGTAAAAAGTAAATTGCAATTTTATTACTCATAAAATAAGAAAATATACAAAGGAGGAAACTTGTTAATGACCCAATTAAAAAACTTAGGGGGCCTTTTTCAGGAGTATTTTGAGTTTCAACATTTACTTTATTAATTGATGTTTGTTCATTATTCATTATTTAATAGAAAAAATTTTTTTTTACAAAAAGGTAATACCGCTATTAATTAATTTACAGACCCACGCTTCAAATCCATTATTATTAAACATTTTATGATTTTGTTCAAAAACTTCACTAGCTATATTTATATCTTTAAAAAGAGCAAAACATGTTGGACCAGATCCACTCATTGAGAATGATAAACAATTTTGCAAATTTGAAAGTAGATATAATGATTTCTTTACAGAATTATTTTCTCTCTCAACAATAATTTGCAAATCATTTTTTACATTTATCCTTTGTTCCGATAATTTAAAATCGTTGAATCCGTTTACTCTTAAATCATTTCTGATTTTTTTTGCTTTATCAGTTTCATTAAAATATTTTGGACAAAATTCTTGACTATATTTTTTATAAGTATCTACAGTTGAAATTGAAATATTTGGGTTTTTTAAAAGAATTACGCCAAAGTCAAAATTAGAACTGTATTTCTCAAGAATTTCTCCCCTTCCAAAACAAAATTGGCATCCTCCTTCTATAAAAAAAGGTACATCTGATCCTAATTTTGCCGAAAGTAAAAAAATAGTTTTGTAATCAAGGTCCAAATTCCATAATTTATTAAGTCCAACTAATGTTGCAGCTGCATTACTAGAACCACCAGCTAAACCAGCACCGATAGGAATATTTTTTTTTAAAAATATATTAGCCCCTAATTGTTTATTTTTTGATATGTCCTTTATGTACTTCGCCGCTTTTATTATTAAGTTATCTTCATCTAGACTTAGATCTTTGCTATCAGACTTTAACTTAATTTCGCCAATTTGATTATTCTCAAATTCTATATAATCAGATAGATCAATATTCTGCATTATCATCGCTAATTCATGATATCCGTCCTCTCTTTTTCCGATTATTTCAAGATGGAGGTTTATCTTTGCAGGTGATTTAACACAAATCTTAGTTGTAGATAATTTTGACATTTTACTGATTCTTATTTGTTATTTTAATACAAGCCTCTGCAAGCTTAATCCATTTATTAATTGAAATATCCTGAGGTCTTGAATTAAAGCATATTTGAGATGATTTTGATAATTTCTCTATCTCATCTGCTGAAAGTATTGAATTAAGAGTATTTCTTATCATTTTTCTTCTTGAATTAAATGAAATCCTAAGAAGTTTATCTAAATATTTCTCTAGTTTAATATCTAAACGCATCTCTGGTTTCAATGGTTCAAAAACAACCAAAGAAGAAATCACTTTTGGGGGCGGGTCAAAAGAGGATGGAGGTACATCACATATTCTTCTTATTTTAGAGATAAGTTGCATTCGCACACTCAGAGCTCCTGCATTCGTATTTCCATCCTTAGCTAAGATCCTATCTACAACATCCTTTTGCATTAAGAAAATTATTTTATTGTAATTATTCTTCCTAATTACTCCTAATCTTCCTACAAAAATATCCAATATTGGATTTGTAATATTGTATGGGATATTTGCGATCACTTTTGTGATCTTTTTATTTATTGAATCAAGATTTGTTGAAAGAATGTCTCCTTGTTGAAGAGAAAAATTTTTATCATTTTTAAATTTATTATTTAAAAGGTCAATTAAATCTTTATCTAACTCGATAGCATGTAATCTACTAATTTTCGAATTTAATAATTTCGATGTTAAAGCTCCTCTTCCGGGACCAATTTCTAGAATAAAATCTTTTTCTTCTAGTTCAGCTACCTCTTTGATTTTCTCTAATATCAGATTATTGACCAACCAATGTTGTCCAAATCTTTTTTTTTGATGATGGTTCTTAAAATTCATCCAAAAGAGAAATAATATGTTTAAATTAAATGTACATCTTATATCTTTATTAAATAGTATGGGCCTATCAAAAAAAAATTTAGGTAAACTCAATACTTATATTAAAAATAATAATTTAGTTAGCAAAAATAACTCAATTAAAAATCCTCAAGAATCCCACAAGGCTTCCAAAGTTGAAGACCCTCGCAAAATTTTTTATTCTATAATTGATAACTCCGATAATATAAATGAGACATCAAATACAAATCAATTATTAAAAAAAAGTGAGGACGTTTTTCATAATATAAATTCTAGAAGAACTAATATATCAGAGAATCTATCGACAGAGGAAGAACTATATGACGAATTTAATTATCTTCTTGATTAATAAAGATTGTTTTCTTTTTTTCTATGCTTCAAGCTAATAGATTATCAATAAATGCTATTGGTAAAATAAAAAAAAATTGGATCAGAGAAGGAATTAACCAATACAAAAAAAGAATGCCTGATCTTATTATTAATGAATCTAAGAGTTTTAATATTGATAATATTCGAGTTAATAATATTATTATTTGCCTTACTGAAGAAGGACAAGCCTTTAATTCAATTGAACTAACTTCCTTACTTTTAAATTTTAAAAATAAAAAAATTAATTTTCTTATTGGAGACGCAGATGGAATCCCTTCAGATATTAAAGATAAATCAAATCTTTTACTAAGCCTCTCTCCTCTTACTTTTCCTCATGAACTTGCAAGATTAATTCTTATCGAACAAATTTATAGAGCTATTTCTATTTCTAATAATTCGCTTTATCATCGTGCCTAAACAGAAGATTTAAGAT
Organism: Prochlorococcus sp. AG-335-A05; assembly: GCA_003282425.1. Taxonomy (GTDB): domain Bacteria; phylum Cyanobacteriota; class Cyanobacteriia; order PCC-6307; family Cyanobiaceae; genus Prochlorococcus_A. The sequence goes on from QBZF01000008.1 coordinate 21,700, forward strand.
TAATACATAAACCTCTTAAAACAAACACAATTTTAAATTTTTAATATATAGTATATATGTACTATTGCAAGGATTTCGTATTCTTCTGATTTAACTTTTAAAAAGGTGAAGATTCCATTATTAAGTGATTCGGTCTCAGCAGGTTTTCCCTCTCCTGCAGATGACTATACTGAGGAAAATATTGATTTGAACGATCATTTAATATCTAATCCTTTTAGTACTTTTTTTCTTAGAGTCAAAGGTGACTCAATGATCAATTCAGGAATTAAAGATAAAGATTTAATAATAGTAGATAAGAGTCTAACTGCTAAACCAGGAAATATTATTATTGCGATGATAGATGGAGAATTTACTATAAAAAGATTATCCATAAAAAATAATGAATTATATTTAAAAGCAGAAAATCATAAATATCCAGACTTCAGTTTTAAAAATCATATTGATATACAAATTTGGGGAGTTGTAATCTATTCAATACATAGTTACTTATGAAAAGTAAAAGCTCAAGTACTGAAGCAATAGCTCTTATAGATGCCAATAATTTCTACGCATCGTGCGAACAAAGTATTAACCCCAATTTAAGGAATAAACCAGTAGTAATCTTATCTAATAACGACGGATGTATTATCGCAAGAAGCCCTGAAGCTCGTGCTTTGAAAATAAAAATGGGAATTCCTTATTTTAAAGTCAAAGAAAGTTTGAATAACTTAGGAGTTGCAGTCCTAAGTTCCAATTACTCGCTCTATGGTGATATGAGCAAGAGATTAATGAATTTATTAAAGGACTATTCTGAAGAGATAGAGCTTTATTCTATTGATGAAGCCTTTATTTCAATTCTTAGACCTAAAGATAAGAATTTAAATCCTTGGGCAAGAAAAGTAAGGTGCTTAATATATCAAAATCTAGGAATAACTTTAACAATAGGAATAGCAGAAAACAAAGTAAGGGCAAAAATTGCTAATAATCTAGCTAAGAATATAGATTCTTCCGCAGGAATATTTGATTTAGCTAGGATTTATAATGATAATAATTACTTAAGAAAAATTAGTGTAGAAAAAATATGGGGTATTGGTAAACAAACATCTAATTGGTTACAAAGCAAAGGGATTAAAAATGCAAAAGAATTCAGAGATATGGATGAAGATGAAATCATTAAGAAATTAGGGATCATAGGGAAAAGATTACAAATGGAATTAAAAGGTAATAAATGTCTTCCGATAGAAATAATTAAGAAGCCAAAAAAAGAGATTCAAGTAAGTAGAAGCTTTGGAAAACCAATCACAAAATTAGAAGATTTAACTCAAGCATTAGCAATTTATGCAATTAAAGCGTCCGAGAAAATGAGAAGTCAAAGCTTAAAATCATCTGCCATTACTGTATTTGTAAGAACTAGTCATTATTCAAATCATCCTTATCAAAAAAGTGCTTATAAAAAACTTGTAAATGCAACAGATAATACAAGTACTATTTTAAAAACAGTACTTGCATTATCTAAAGAAATTTATACTCCGGAATATAAATTATCAAAAGCTGGGGTTTTAATGCAGGATTTAACTAATTGCAAATATTCACAGCAATCAATTATCAATTACGAATCTCAAGAGGAATCAAAAAAATCAATCCGTCTTATGAAAACAGTTGACTCATTGAATAAAAAATTTAATAATGAAGTAATTACATGGGCAATTGCAAAAAAACCACAAGAATGGGCAATGAATAGAAATTCATTAAGTTCTGGATCTACAACAGATATTAGAAAAATTCCAAATATAATGATATAAAAATGGAATTATGGAATTTATATTATTTTTAAGCAAAATCGATAAAGAGATAATAGAGCTGATCAATAAATCAAATAATTCAATAGAAGAAAATACAGCTCTTTGTGCTATGGATAAAAAATTTGTTGGTTTTTACAAAAGAAGAGAAAAAGTAATAGTAATTTGCACTGAAAATGCTAAAAAATTAGGAGGATATAAAGAAGGCGAACGTCATGATAATCACAAAACAAATCTTTATATAAGGAGAGCTTTAAGGCATGAGACGACACATCTAGTTCAGTCATGCAATAACAATAATCCCACAGGGATAATAAAAAATATAGAAGATAAAATTCATTCAGGAAAATTAAAAGCTTTAAATTCCTCAGTACAATTATCTGGAAATTATTCTAAAGAGGTAGAGGCTTATGTTATGGAGGACAAGCCAAGAAAAGTAAGAGAGATAATAAAAAGTTATTGTTTATAAATTCTTAAAAAATTTATTGGTTAGAAGAAAAATTTCCACAACGTTGTTTATCAAGAAAATTGATATGTTCTCTTTCTAGATAATATAATTCTTGAAATTTTATAGCATCAGAGTTTAAATCTTTGAATACATCTTCAATCTCTTTATTGGAATCTGATGGTTCTAAGGAAGAATTATCGATTAAAATAGAAATACAGTTTTCCAAAGTTTTTAGTCTTTGTGAACCCCAGGATTCAATAAGATGTCTACATCTTTTTAATGATTTATATCTTTCAAGAAGAGACAAAGTACCAAAAAGATTATGTTTAGAATTTTTTAAAGTGGTTAAAAATAATTCATCTGGATTAATAAAAGTATTAATTTTATTTGAGACTTCTAAATCATTAAGAGCTAAATGATCAGGCAATAATGAAATCAAGTTAATTGACATAAATTCTTTATTTAATTGTTTATTAGTAGAATCTTTCAAATCATCTAAATAATTTGCACTTAAATTATTTACTTCTATTGCTGAAATAGATTCCCAAATAAAACGAATGTATTCAGTATTGAAGATGTTAATTTCTCTTTTAAGTAATTCTTCACGAATAAAAAGTCTATGTTCAGGGCAATGCAAATAGTAATAAATAATCTCTGATTCATTTCTTTCACGCTGACTAACTTCACTTGGTTGTTCAAATTTTTTTGATCTGCCATGCCAACGAAATCCTTTAACTTGTTTTCTTAGGTCTTCTTCAAATTTAATAGCTAATCTCGCTTGACCCATGCTTAATCTTTCAGAGACTTTTTGCAAATAGTGAGTTCTTGTAGCAGATTGAGGAAATTTGCTTAATAACTTAACTAACGAAGAAATAACGTTCTGAAAAATATCGGATTTAGATAAGTCTTTATTATCAAAAATCTGATCAATCTCCCAATCAATCCAAAAAGTAGCATTATCTATTAAATTAAAGTAATCTTCTGATGCATTTTCTTTAAGATACTCGTCAGGATCTTTAAATGATTTTATTTCTAGGATTTTTAAGTTTATTTGATCGTGAAGAGATAAACTTTCAACTTCGTTTATAACCCTTTTTGTAGCTAATCTTCCTGCATTATCAGAATCAAAGTTAATTATTATATTTTTATTATCAGTACATCTACAAAGTTGTGAAATCTGATATTTGTTTAATGCCGTTCCAAGAGAAGCGACAGAATTGGTAATTCCTTTTGAATGAAGTGAAATAACATCGAAATAACCTTCCACTACGACTGCCTTGTCTCGTTTTCTAATACTGCTGGACGCTTTATCAAAAGCAAACAACATTTTACCCTTCTCAAAAACTTCAGTTTCGGGAGAATTTAAATATTTAGGTTCCTGACCATCAAGAGATCTGCCTCCAAAAGCAACTACACGCCCTTGCATATCAAAAATAGGAACTATCAATCTATTTCTAAAGCGATCGTAAACCTTATCAGTATTATCCTTTGAGACAACTAGACCTGCACTTAAAATTAACTTTAAAGGAAATTTCTCAACTTTTGAAAGATAATTGAATAAATCATTCCATGAATTAGGAGCATAACCTAATTCAAAATCATTAATATTTTTAATATTTAAATTTCGTTGTGAAGTTAAATAATGACGTGCCTCCTTACCCAAGGAATTATTTAATTGAGACTTAAACCATTCCTTTGTTACGCGAAGAATCTTATATAGTTCCTCTCTCCTAGATAATTGTTTTTTATATATTTCTTGCTGAGGCCCATCAACATTTATTACATTAATATCATTCTTTTTTGCAAGTGAAAGAACAACATCAGTAAAGTTATTACGTGTAAACTCCATCAAAAATTTAATAGAATTACCCCCAGCTCCACAAGAGAAACAATAATAAAATTGTTTTGCGGGAGAAACTGTCATAGATGGCTTACTATCATCATGAAAAGGGCATATACCAACAAATTCTTTTCCCTTTTTCTTTAATACAATATGTTCAGAAATAACATCTACAATATCCGCCTTATCTTTAACCTCCTGAATAGTTCTTGGATGTATGGAAGGTCCCATTTATTTATTTTTCTAAAAAGAATTTCTAATAATCATTTTGTTATAGGTCAAAATTTTAAAAGAATCTACTTAATTTCACAATAAAAATATTTTTAGTAATGCTTATAGAATTTTTTAATCAAAAGAATAATTCATTTAAAAAAATAAATTTAATATTGGCATCGTTTTTCTTCAGCCTTATGACTATTTGCGTAAAAAAAATTGATAATAGAATACCTATATTTGAATTAGTATTTTTTAGATCATTATTAAGCTTGTTTATTACTTCTCTTATAATAAATAAAAAAAATTTAAATCCATGGGGTAAGAACAAACCATTACTAATTTTAAGGGGCATTTTAGGGACAATAGCTTTAGTTTGCATATTTTATGCTATTAAAAATATGCCTTTAAATATTTCTACTGTTATTCAATATACATACCCTATATTCATATCTATTTTTGCAGGAATTCTAATTAATGAAAAGATTACTAAAAAACTAATTATTGCATCTATAACAGGATGGTTAGGAATATTAATAATTTTAAATCCCTATCAATTATTGAGTTTAAATATTGAGCTCGATAAATTTACTGTATTAATAGCATTTCTTGGTGCTATATCAACAGCCCTAGCTTACATAACTGTAAAAAAACTATCATTAACAGAAGATATTTTCATAATAATTAAATACTTTCCTTTAATATCAGTAATAGCATTATCACCAATTGTATTTTTCAATTGGGTAACACCAAATATTAATGATTTAATTTGGATAATCGGTATAGGGATGTTTACCCAAGCTGGACAAACATTTTTAACAATTGGATTAAAGAAATTACCAACTTCAGAAGCGGCTAGGATAAATTATTTACAAGTACTTTTTGCCTCATTATGGGGAATTCTGTTCTTCAATGAACTAATAAATATTAACTTTATTGTTGGCGCAGTACTTGTTTTGTTAGGAACTATTATTTCTACTAGCAAAAAATTAAAAAAGATTTAAAATAAAAAAAAGTATGTTTGTTATGAAATTTTTCTTATTAGCATTTTTCAGTCTTTATCCATTTCTCCAAGTAAAAGCATCAACTCCTAAATCTGTAACATGTACTAGGACTGAATATAGGGAAGAATATATTCCCGGTACAAAATCAAGTCCTGGTTATGTAAGAAATTATGAAATTGATGTTGAAATTCCATGTGGAGGAGAAAAAGCAAAAAATATTGATGACAATGACTGTAGTGAGGGATCAGTAATAGGCGGACTCCTTGGAGCTGGAATAGCTCTCTCTTCATCTAGAGGTAAAGATAGATTTTGGGCTGTCCCAGCAGGAGGCACGGCAGGTGCTCTAATTGGATGTCAGGTGGATGGTGGTTAATTGATTAGTTGGATAAAGGGAGAATTAGTAAGTTCATGGCAAGCTAATAATAAATTTTATATTTTAGTAAACTGTCAGGGATTAGGTTATGAAATTCAGACATTAGAATCAGTTATTTTTGAATTCAATTCAAATAAGATTTCTGAAAAGGAAATAATCCTCTGGCTAAAACACATAAAAAAAGAAGATTCTGATATGCTCTTTGGTTTCACCTCCAAGGACCAAAGAGATTTCTTTATTCAAATTTTAAATATTAAAGGTATAGGCTCCCAAATCGGGATGTCTTTATTAAATAAATTTTCCTTAAATCAATTAATTATGGCAATATCTAATAATGACAAAAAATCGATTAGTACTGTTCAAGGTATTGGGCAAAAAATGACTGAAAGAATAATCCTTGAACTAAAAAGTAAGGTAATTAATAAAGAAATTGAAAAGGAGAATATAAATAATAATAAATTCCTTGAAGATAATAAAAATATAAATTCAATTTTTAAGGATATTGACTTAACACTACAATCTCTAGATTATCCAAGGAAAGAAATTAAAAAGTTATTCCCAAAACTTATTCATGATATTAAAAATAATAGTATTTCGACTTTAGAAAAAGACTCTATCTCTTTTGAAAACCTATTAAAAGAAGCCATGAATTATTTAGACAATAAATAGTAGTAATTTAGTCCAATAACGTAGTAAAATATTTAAAGGTAGATAAATTTCATGACACTCGATACAGCTGAAAAACAAAAACTAATTGAATCGCATCAAGTACATCCGACAGATACTGGATCTGTTGAAGTTCAAGTTGCTATGCTTTCTGAAAGAATTTCAAAATTAAGTGATCATCTACAAGGAAATATACATGATTATGCATCAAGACAAGGCTTATTAAAAATGATAGGGAAAAGAAAAAGATTACTATCATACATAAAAAATAAGAACCCCCAAAATTATCAAGATATTATTAAAAAAATTGGAATCAGAGGATGATTTATATTAATGAAGAAAAAACAAGGTAAAAAGAAAAATATTTCAAAAAAGAAAAAAATATCTGAGGGCGAAGCTTTTAGAAACATAGAAAAAAAAGTTCCAATAGTAACCTCAAGAACCAAACAATCTAGCGGTATACCAAAATATGTAGCTGACAGAATGGCTAGAAGAATCTTTTTTACTGCTGGGATTCCGACAATTATGGGGATGTCCGTATTTGTTGTAAGTTACATAATCGTCACAAGAAATATTGCTGAGATACCTCCTTCATCAACAATTGCAATATCAGCATTATTCTTCTTATTAGGATTAGGGGGGCTAAGTTTTGGCATTTTATCTGCCAGTTGGGATAAAGAACCAGGTGGCTTTTTTGGTATAGAAAATATTCCTTTGAATATAGAAAGAGCCAAGGCTGCTTTTAGGCCAGCATCTCAAAATTTTGAGGAGAAGAAATAACTTAAGCAATCAAAGATTTAAGATTTACTTGAAATGATTTATCAGAAAGTAATTTCGATACGCCATGAATATCTCCAACACAAAATTGATCTCCAAATTTAACATAGGTTATAGATTCATTATTTTTAACAGCTGCTAATACTGGAATTTTGATTCCACATTTATCTCTATCTGGTTTGAATTTAACTAAGCAATCTCTTATTGTATTTTGAATTCTTATATCTGAAGCTTGTGAACTATCAAGGTCAATGACTAGTAATTTTAAGTTATCAATTTCTCTGCAATCATCAATAATTAATTGTGTTTTATCACTTTTTTTATCAATAGTTCCCCAGACTAATAGTCTGGTATCAGTAAGTAAAAATTCAGATAATCTACAATATGTTTTTGGAAATACTATTGCCTCACAACTTCCAGAAAGATCTTCAAGTTGAACAATAGCCATTCTGTCACCTTTTCTTGTCGTAATTTGCTTTATTTCAGGAATCATTCCAACCAAAGAAACTTTTGTTCTGTCATGGGAGTCTTCTAATTGAGAAATACTTATTGGAGAAACAAGTTTAGCTGGCTTTGCAAGATGTTTTAAAGGATGATCTGACAAATAGAAACCTAAAAGTTGCTTTTCTAATTTAAGCTTTTCAATTAAGGAGTAATCTTCAACTTTAGATCCATGAGATAAAGAAAATTCTTTGTTTTCATTATTACTTATTGAGTCAAATAAATTTCCTTGTCCAGAGATCCGATCACGATTACGTGAAGATGCCCATTCCATTACATATTCAAGATCAGAGAATAGTTGAGCTCTATTATTATTATCAGAAAATTCATCAAGAGCACCACAGTGAATTAAAGATTCGATATTTCTTTTATTTAAAATATTAGATGGTAAACGATCGCATAAATCAGAAAATGATTTAAAGATTCCTAGTTTATTACGATTCTCTATTATATTTCTTATAGCTGAATCTCCTAAATTTTTAATAGCAGATAATCCAAATAAAATTTGATCCTTTTTAATAGTAAAGTCAATACCCGATAAGTTAATACTTGGTGAAATAACATCGATTCCCATTGAATAACAGTTAGAAATGTATCGCTGCATTTTGTCGTTTGAACCAGCATTAACACTTAGAAGAGAAGCCATATAGGCTACTGGATAATGTGCTTTTAAAAAAGCAGTTTGGTAAGTAACTGCACCATAAGCTGTGGAATGGCTTTTATTAAAACAATACTCAGCGAATAAAATCATTTGATCAAAAAGATCATTAGCAATTTTTTTATCAACCCCTTTTTTACAGGATCCCTCAATGAAAATAGTACGATGTTTGACCATCTCAGAAACTTTCTTCTTTCCCATTGCTCTACGTAATAAATCAGCATCTCCAAGAGAATAACCTGCCAAATCTTGAGCAATTTTCATAATTTGCTCTTGATAAACCATTATTCCGTAGGTTTCAGTGAGAATAGATTCAATAAAAGGATGAGGAAAATCTATTTTTTCACTTCCATTTTTTCTATTTATAAACTTTGGTATGAGACCAGCATCAAGTGGACCAGGCCTATATAAAGCCAAAATAGAGGAAATATCTTCAAGAGAATTTGGCTTAAAGTCCTTAACAACTTGTTTCATTCCGGATGATTCTAGTTGAAAAATACCTTCTAAATCTCCTCTTCCAATAAGATCAAAAGTTTTATTATCATTTGGAGGTAATTCATCAATATTAATTTTTTGTCCTGTGGAAGTTTCAATTAAAGATATGGTTTTATCTATCATTGTAAGATTTTTAAGGCCTAAAAAGTCCATTTTTAATAAGCCTAACGATTCAATATCATCCATTGAATATTGGGTGATTATTTGACCTTCATTGTTCCTTTGAAGTGGTACGAGCATATCTAAAGGTTCTGATGCTATAAC
>QBZF01000009.1 GCA_003282425.1 Prochlorococcus sp. AG-335-A05
AAGTTCCTCAGTTCTCATATACGAAAGTTGAAGAAACTATCCAAAAAGAATTAGGACATAAATTCTCAGAAATCAACCAAATTACTTCTACTCCAATTGGATCAGCTTCGTTAGCTCAGGTTCATAAAGCAACTTTAAAAGATGGGAAAGAAGTTGTATTTAAAGTTCAAAGACCTAATCTGAAGAATTTATTCACAATCGATTTGAACATAATGCAACAAATTGCTTTCATAATTCAAAAAAATAAGAACTGGAGTCGAGGAAGGAATTGGGTTGCAATAGCAAAAGAGTGTAGAAAAGTTCTTATGAAAGAACTAGATTTTAAATGTGAAGCTCAATATGCCGCAAGATTTAGGCAGCAATTTCTTGATGATGAAAATGTAGAAGTTCCTGAAGTAATTTGGAACTTGAGCACTGAAAAAGTTCTTTGTTTAAGTTATTTAGAAGGTACAAAAATAAGTGATGTTGAAAAATTAAAATCTAAGAATATTGACTTATCAAAGATTGCAGAAATAGGCGCAGTTAGCTATTTAAAACAGCTCGTAAATTATGGTTTTTTTCATGCTGATCCTCATCCAGGTAACTTAGCCGTTTCAAATTCAGGCAAATTAATCTTTTATGATTTTGGGATGATGGGCAATATTTCAAATAGTTTACAAGCAAGCTTAGGATCTATGGTTCAATCTGCAGCATTAAGAGATGCATCATCACTAGTAACTCAACTCCAGCTAGCGGGATTGATTTCTAAAGATATAGATGTAGGTCCAGTCAGAAGATTGGTTAGATTAATGCTTAAAGAAGCTTTAACTCCACCATTCAGCCCAAATATCATTGAAAAACTATCTGGGGACTTATACGAACTTGTTTATGAAACTCCTTTTCAGCTTCCAGTTGATTTAATATTTGTAATGAGAGCACTATCAACTTTTGAAGGTGTTGGTAGAATGTTAGATCCAGGGTTTAACCTTGTATCAATAACTAAGCCTTATCTAATTGATTTAATGACTTCTAACAATCAAACCCCTAATGATTTAATTAACCAATTTGGTAGGCAAGTAGGAGAGTTAGGTTCAAAGGCTGTAGGTATCCCAAAAAGAATTGATGAGAGTTTAGAGAGATTAGAACAGGGTGATTTACAACTTCAAATAAGGATGGGCGAATCTGATAGGCAATTTAAGAAAATGTTTACAGCGCAAAAATCATTAGGTCATTCTATTCTTATAGGAAGCTTAACCATAACATCAGCTTTACTAGTAACTAATAACCAAAATAATTTTGCGGTCTTACCTTTAATTTTTGCAGCACCAATAAGTATTGATTGGATTAAGTGTCAATTAAGCATGAGAAAAGGTTCAAGAATAGAGAAGCTGAAGCAATAAAAACTATATATTTTTTGGACCTAATCCTAAATCACCAGCAAATCTAGCTTGATCCCCCAAGTCTTCCTCAATCCTTAGGAGCCTATTGTACTTAGCAATTCTTTCACTTCTGCTCAAAGAGCCAGTTTTAATTTGCCCAGCTCTCGTTGCCACAGATAAATCGGCAATCGTTGTATCTTCTGTTTCGCCGCTTCTATGACTAATTACACTTGTAAAGCCTGCACTTTTAGCTAGATCCATAGCTTCCAGAGTTTCTGTTAATGTGCCAATTTGATTTACCTTTATTAATATTGAATTTGCGGATTTTTCTAATATTCCTTTTCTTAACCTTTCAGTATTAGTAACGAATAAATCATCGCCTACTAACTGCACTTTATTTCCAATCTCTTTATTTAAGGCTGACCAACCCTCCCAATCATCTTCTGCTAGTCCGTCTTCTATAGAAACTATTGGATAATTTGAAACTAAATTTGAAAGATAAGCAATCATTTGAGAGCTAGTTAAACTTTTACCTTCATATTTATAAAATCCATCTTTATAAAATTCAGTGCTAGCTACGTCTAATGCTAACGATACCTCTTCACCAGGAATAAATCCTGCTTTCTGAATAGCCTCTAAAAGCAAATCACCTGCTGCTTCACTAGATGATAATTCTGGAGCAAAACCACCTTCGTCTCCAACAGCGGTAGATAAACCTTTTTTAGCAAGTAAAGATTTAAGTGAATGAAATATTTCAGTTCCCATTCTTAATGATTCACTAAAAGTTTTCACCCCATGAGGGACAAGCATAAATTCTTGGCAATCAAGACCATTAGGTGCATGAGCTCCACCATTAATTACATTCATCAGTGGTACAGGGAGAAGGTTAGATAATGGATCGCCAAGATATCTATATAACGGCATATCCAAAGCATTTGATGCAGCTCTAGCGTTGGCTAGACTAACTGCAAGAATTGAGTTCGCCCCCAAACTTGATTTATTAGGAGTTCCATCAATTTCAATCATTAAGTTATCAATACTTGTTTGATCTAAAGCTGATAATCCACATAAAGCAGGAGAAATTGTCTCATGAATTTTGTTAACCGCATTTAAGACACCTTTCCCCATATATTTTGTCCCACCATCTCTTAATTCATGTGCTTCATGAGCTCCAGTACTCGCTCCGCTAGGAACTATTGCTCTGCCAATAGCACCACATTCCAAAAATACTTCAGCCTCTACAGTGGGGTTTCCTCTTGAATCAAGCACTTGCCTAGCTTCAATAGTGTCAATAAGGAAATCAATAGTTTCTTTCACAATTAAATTAATACTATTTAAATCCTATAAATAGCTGAAGTATTTGGCTAATATCTGAAATATAAAGAAGATAATCAAATAATTTTTTTTGATTTCAAAACAAGTACCTAAACGCTTTACCAATTATCTAGTAATCATGAAAATTTTCCAACCAAACTAAAAAATATATTTATTAAATAAATTTTTTTAAATACAACGTATAATTATAAAGAAATCTAAATGATCATTAAGTTATTCTTAATTAAGATAAATAAATTACCAAGTATAAATTTTATATAGTTTATGAGAGAAACTCTTACCTCAAATCCAGAACTTTTTAGTGATATAAGTTGGAATCTTCTTTTATTAGGAGAAGAAACTGCAAAAAAATGGGATCATAGTGAATTTAATATTGAACATATTATTCATACTTTGTTCACTTCAAGAGAATTTTTTTCATTTGTAGAAAAGTTATCAATAGATCAAAATACAGTTCTAGACATAACTGAAGAATTTTTAGAAGAAACCCCAATCAATGATTCAGATATTTTTACTATTGGTGAAGAGCTCGAAATTTTATTAGACAATGCGAATCAAATAAAAACACAGTGGGGGTCGAAATTAATAGAGATCCCTCATTTGTTAATTGCTTTAGGCAGTGATTCAAGAATAGGAAATTATGTTTTTCAAGAGGGAGACCTTTCAGTAGAACAATTAGAAGAAGAATTAAAATTTTCCCCAAATATTATTCAAAGACAAAATTATATAGAAAATAAAAAATATATATCTGATGAAGATAATAATTTAATAAATAAATCTATAGATGAAAGTGATAAGGAGGAGTTAATAAAGGAATCAAAAGCCATCATCCCTTTACCGAAGAGTAATCTTATAATTAAAAACAAGCAAAAAACTGAAGAAAATGTACTGTGTCTTTACGGAAAAGATTTAACAGAATCTGCTGAGAAAGGTCTGCTAGACCCAGTAATAGGGCGCGGGGATGAGATTAATAACTTAATGAGAGTTTTATCTCGAAGAAGCAAAAACAATCCAATCCTCATTGGTCATCCAGGCGTTGGCAAAACTTCTATTGCCAAATTACTTGCTCAATTGATAGTAGAAAAAAAAGTTCCTGATTTGTTAAAAAACTCAAAAATTATTTCTCTCGACTTGGGAGCATTAGTTTCTGGAACAAAATTTAGAGGTCAATTAGAGGAAAGACTAAGCTTAATACTTAATGAAATTAAAGACTCTAATCAAGGCATTATTTTATTTATTGATGAAATTCATACAATAATTACTTCTGATAGAACTACAACAGATATAAGTAATATTTTAAAACCTTTACTTACCGAAGGTGAGCTCAGATGCATAGGAACAACAACACCTGAAAAATTTAGTGAAAGTATTGAAAAAGATCAGTCATTAAATAATTGTTTTCAAAAGATATTAGTAAATGAACCATCAGTTGAGTTAAGTGCAAAAATTTTAAAAGGTATAAAAAAGAAATATGAATTACATCATGGAATTAGAATTACAGAAGAAGCAATAGATTGTTCCGCGAGACTTGCAGATAGATACATAAGCGATAAATGCCTTCCAGATAAAGCCATAGATTTGATAGATGAAGCAGCAGCCCAATTAAAAATTGAATCTAATATAAAACCCCAAACAATTATCGATGAAGAAAAAAATATCGATACTATTGAAATTAAGTTAAAAAATATCTTCCCCGAAAAAATCGAAGAAAGAGAAAAGTTATTAGAAAGCAAAAAATTATCTATAAAAAAATTAAATGAAATTACTAATGATTGGAATAATGATCGAGAAAAAATGGAACAATTAACTTTTTTATTAAAAGAGGAGAATAGGCTAATTCTGAAAATCGAAGAATTAAACATTAATAGTGATGAAATAGATAATTTTGATAACCTAAATAATCTAGAAGCAGAACTGAATGAAGTTGAATGTGAAATTAAAAATGTTGAAATAAGTTGCCAGAAACTTCAAAGAAATAGAAAATATAATTTGAAATATCAAGTCGAACCTGATGATATTGCTGATGTTATTTCAAAAATAACTGGGATTCCTATTGCCAAAGTAGTTTCTAATGAAAGAAAAAAATTAGTTAACTTGGAGTTAGAAATAAGTGAAAAAGTTATTGGACAAGAAAAAGCTATAGAAGCTGTTTCTTCCGCGATACGAAGAGCGAGAGTTGGAATGAAGAATCCTAAAAGACCAATTGGATCATTCTTATTTATGGGTCCGACAGGAGTTGGTAAGACAGAATTAGCAAAATCTTTAGCATCATCATTATTTGATGAAGAAGAAGCTTTATTAAGGCTGGATATGAGTGAATATATGGAGAAAAATGCTGTGGCAAGACTTTTAGGAGCTCCTCCAGGTTATGTTGGCTACGAAGAGGGAGGACAATTAACTGAAGCAGTTAGGAGAAAACCTTATTCTGTAATTCTCCTTGATGAGATCGAAAAAGCGCATTCAGAAGTATTCAATATCCTCCTACAAGTTTTAGATGAAGGAAGATTAACGGATTCTCAAGGAAGAACTGTGGACTTCAAAAATACAGTCATAATAATGACTAGCAATTTAGCTGGAAAAATAATATTGGAAGAGTCAAAAATAGTACCGAATCAAAAAGAAAATTGCGAATTAAGAAAACAAACTTTACAAGATTCTATTAATAAATCATTATCCTCAATTTTTAGACCCGAATTTTTAAACAGAATCGATGAAATAGTAAAATTTGATACCCTATCAATTGATCAACTACAAAAAATAATTCTTTTACAAATAGAAGATTTAAAAAAATTATTACTTGAACAGGGGATAAAAATTAATATTGATAAAAGAGTTATACAAAAGATTGCTAAAGATTCTTATCAGCCTGAATATGGTGCTAGGCCCTTAGGAAGAGAACTTAGAAGACAAATAGAAAATCCGCTAGCATCAAAACTATTAGAAGATAATTTTAAAAATAAAAAAAATATATCTATAAAAATTAGCCCTTCAAAAAAAGATGAGATTTTGTTTAAACCTACCTGATGAGTAAAACGATGAGCTAAAATAATTTTAAGTTCTTTTAACTTAAACTAAATTAAAATTTTGTGACAAGTCCTACTAATCAAGAACCTCTTAAAAAAGAGCCTTCTGAAATAAAAGAGCCGAAGGAAAAGAAGAATTTTTTAACTTCTACATTCGATGAACTCAAACTAGTTGTGTGGCCTAACAAACAACAGTTATTTAGCGAATCTATTGCTGTTATAATCATGGTATCTTTTTCGGCTGCTGCAATTGCATCTGTAAGTAGGTTTTATGGATGGGCTGCATCACAAATTTTCCGTTAAATTAAAAATTTTTAAATATAGATTCAATCCTATAATTTTAAAAAATCATTTATCCAGTTTCCAAAGAAAGAAAAATGAGTAATGAATTGACAACAAACCTTAGTTCTCAGAAGGCTAATACTAGTATTGCTAGATGGTATGCGGTTCAAGTTGCATCAAGCTGTGAAAAGAAAGTAAAAGCCACTCTCGAGCAAAGGTCAGTAACTTTAGGTGTTAATAATAGAATTATTGAGATTGAAATTCCTCAAACTCCAGGTATTAAACTTAAGAAAGATGGTTCTAGACAAACTACAGAGGAAAAAGTTTTCCCTGGTTACGTATTGGTTAGGATGATTCTGGATGAAGATACAATGATGGCTGTAAAAAGTACTCCCAATGTTATTAATTTTGTTGGAGCGGAAGATGGAAGAGGCAGTGGTAGATCACGAGGACATATTAAACCTCGCCCCTTATCCAGGCAAGAGGTAAATAGAATATTTAAGCGCGCTTCGGAGAAGAAAGCTGTAATAAAATTAGATCTTGAAGAAAAAGATAGAATTATCGTTACTAGTGGACCTTTTAAAGATTTCCAGGGTGAAGTTATAGAAGTTTCGGGTGAAAGAAATAAATTAAAAGCATTACTTTCAATATTTGGGCGCGAAACTCCTGTAGAATTAGAATTCTCCCAAATCAATAAACAAAATTAATTATTATTTCTGTTTATCGAGTAAAATAATCATTTTAATCTCCGTTTAAATTCAAGAATCTAATGGCAAAAAAAATTGTTGCGGTTATCAAATTAGCACTACAAGCTGGCAAAGCAAATCCAGCTCCACCAGTGGGTCCGGCTTTAGGGCAACACGGTGTAAATATCATGGCTTTTTGCAAAGAATATAATGCAAGAACACAAGATAAAGCCGGTTTTGTCATACCTGTTGAAATTTCAGTTTTTGAAGATAGAAGCTTTAGCTTTATAACCAAAACTCCACCTGCTTCAGTATTAATTACTAAAGCCGCTGGAATAGAAAAAGGAGCTGGTGAGTCTTCCAAAGGATCTGTTGGCAATATAAGTAAATCTCAATTAGAGGAGATAGCCAAAACAAAGCTTCCTGATTTAAACTGTTCGAGTATTGAATCAGCTATGAAGGTAATTGAAGGAACTGCTCGAAACATGGGTGTTTCTATTACAGAATAAATTCAATCCCAAACATTCACTTTTCAGGGGAGGTTAATTACTTAACCGTTTGAACCCAAATATATTATGAAAAAACTATCCAAAAGAATGACGGCTCTATCAACAAAGATAGAAGATCGCACTTATGCTCCCCTTGAAGCCTTAGGTATTGTCAAGGAAAATGCAAACGCTAAATTTGATGAGACTATTGAAGCCCATATTCGGCTAGGAATTGATCCAAAATATACAGATCAACAGCTAAGAACAACCGTAGCTCTACCCAATGGAACTGGCCAAAGTATTAAAATTGCTGTCATAACAAGTGGTGAAAATGTAGCAAAAGCCAAATCTGCAGGTGCAGATCTTTTTGGAGAAGAGGATCTTGTAGAAAGCATTAATAAAGGCAATATGGATTTTGATTTGCTTATTGCAACTCCTGATATGATGCCAAAAGTAGCAAAACTTGGAAGAGTTTTAGGTCCAAGGGGGTTAATGCCAAATCCTAAAGCGGGGACTGTAACTGGTGATATAGCTAGTGCTATAAAAGAATTTAAAGCGGGCAAATTAGAATTTAGAGCAGATAAAGCTGGCATTGTACATGTTCGCTTTGGGAAAGCAAGTTTTACCGAAAATGCATTATTTGAAAACTTAAAGACATTACAAGAATCTATTGACAAAAATAAGCCTAGTGGTGCGAAGGGTAAGTATTGGAGAAGTTTTTATGTAACTTCAACTATGGGACCTTCAGTTCAAGTCGATATAAATGCCTTACAAGATTATCAGCCTGAAAGTTAACGCTCTGTAGTATAATTTTAAAGCAATAATACGGCCAAAGAAAGTGGGTTGATTTAGTTCCGGCTAAATCTTTAAATCCTGCCGAGGTTTCGTCTTAATTATTTTCTTTTTGGATCTAATAAGTGCGGCCTCTCTCATAAGTGGACTTTGCCGCATTTCCTGCTCTTCCTAAATTACGATCCAAAAACAACAATGGGCCGAACAATAGAGAATAAGCAAAAAATCGTCACAGAAATAAAATCTCTGTTAGATGATTCGGAAATGGCTGTAGTTCTTGACTATAAAGGTTTAACTATCAAGGAGATGTCTGATTTGCGATCAAGATTGCAAACAAATAATGGCATTTGCAAAGTTACTAAAAACTCATTAATGCGTAAAGCAATTGATGGTAATAGTAATTGGACTGATCTTGAATCCTTACTAACAGGGACAAATGCTTTTGTTTTAATCAAAGAAGATGTTGGAGGAGCTGTAAAAGCAATTCAATCTTTTCAGAAAGAGACAAAAAAATCCGAAACCAAAGGAGCTTTATTCGAGGGTAGACTTCTCAGCGAATCTGAAATAAAAGAGATCGCAAGTCTACCTTCGAGAGAGGTATTAATGGCAAAAATTGCCGGCGCATTAAATGGTGTTGCTACAAAAATTGCTATTTCTATCAATGAAGTACCTTCTGGACTTGCTAGATCACTTAAACAACATTCTGAAAAATCAGAATCTTAAACTTCTAAATTAATTATCTATTAAGAAAATGACTGCAAAAACTGAAGAAATTCTCGAATCATTGAAATCCCTCTCACTTTTAGAAGCATCTGAGCTTGTTAAACAAATTGAAGAGGCATTTGGTGTATCTGCAGCTGCATCAGCTGGTGTAGTAATGGCAGCCCCTGGAGCTGGTGGTGGAGATGGAGGAGGCGAAGCAGCTGAAGAGAAAACTGAATTCGATGTAATTCTTGAAAGCTACGACGCAGCGGCTAAAATTAAAGTCCTTAAAGTTGTAAGAAATGCTACTGGTCTTGGGCTTGGTGATGCAAAAGCACTTGTTGAATCCGCACCAAAGACAGTTAAAGAAGGTATTTCGAAAGCAGATGCTGAAACTTTAAAGAAAGAGATTGAAGAAGCTGGCGGTAAAGTTACACTAAAATAGTGAAAAAATTTTTCTAGCCGATATATCTAATATCGGCTTTAAAATTATGAATAGTCAACAAAATATTGCAATTGAAGCTGCAACAGATGGTGCTTGCAGTGGAAATCCCGGTCCTGGTGGATGGGGAGGATTAATAATATTTAATGATAATAGTGAAATAGAAATAGGTGGTTCAGAGGAAAATACCACTAACAATAGGATGGAACTCACTGCAGCTATTAAAACACTTGAAAAGTTAAGAGATTTTCAATTAAAAGAAAACTTTAAATTAAGAACAGATAGTAAATATGTTATTGAAGGCTATACGAAGTGGATCATCAATTGGAAGAGAAATGGATGGAAAACAAGCGCGGGTAAATCTGTTCAAAATTTGGATTTATGGCAAAAAATAGATGATTTAAGAATAAAAGGCCTAGTGATGGAATTTGTAAAAGGTCATAGTGGGGATAAACAGAATGAGAGAGTTGATTTAATTGCCACAAGCTATAGCAAAGGAATACCTTTAGTAGGTGAAGTCAAAGAATCGTTTAAAGCAATAGATTTTTCAAAGAAAAAAGAACCTAATAAAATTCAAAAATTATTTTCCAAAAATGAATTACTTGCACAATTTGCCCAAAAAAAATATTTTTTAAATTCTAGTGAATTGAACGAATTACTTGGAGAAGAAAGTTATATACTTGTACAAAAATATGAATTGTTTGAATGGCGTAATTGGAGATTTATTCCTAAAAATCAAAAATATTGGATAATAGAGAATATTAATACTTAATCTTTAATATTTTTATGATTGATCAGAAAGGGATATTTAATAATATTTATAAGAACTTGATAAGTCCTATCCTTAAAGAAGATACAGGAATAGATGCAGAGTACCTTACAAATCTCTCGTTAAGTCTTCTTACTTTTAGTTCAAATAATAGAAATTGGCCCTTAATTTCAAGAATAATAAAGAGTTTAAATCAAGAATTTTGTGTTATTGATAAAAGATTACATCAAAAAATATGTGGGATAGATTTTTGTAATCCAGTAGGTTTGGCAGCAGGTTTTGATAAAAATGGAAATGCTGCAAATATTTGGAAGGATTTTGGATTTGGTTTTGCTGAAATTGGTACAGTTACTAAATTTGCTCAATCTGGTAATCCTAAACCAAGATTATTTAGATTGGCTAAGGAGCAGGCAGCATTAAATAGAATGGGATTTAATAATCATGGTGCAGAAAATCTTGTTAAAAACTTTTTAAAGCAAAATATTGATTTTAAAAAACATAGAAAAAATAATTGTTTGGGCATAAATTTTGGAAAATCTAAAATTACAAGCTTATCCAAAGCTACGGAGGATTATTTAACTTCTTTAAAACTTCTGATTCCTTATTGTGATTACGCAGTTATAAATGTAAGTTCACCTAATACTGAAGGACTTAGAAAGTTACAAGATCCTATTCTTCTTAAAGAACTGCTTAGAGAAGTCAAAAATTTAAAAAATTGTCCTCCTTTATTTGTGAAGATCGCACCAGATTTAAGTTATAAAGATATCGAAAATATATGCCAATTAATAATTGATGAGAATATTGATGGAATAATTGCTACCAATACTAGTCTAGATAGATTAGGTTTTGAACAAAGAAAGATAAAGCAAACAGGGAAATTACTTTCTGAGGAAAATGGAGGATTAAGTGGCAAGCCACTTCAACGAAAAGCAAATCAAATAATTAAACATATTCACAATATTGATAATAATATTAATTTAATTGGAGTAGGTGGAATTGATAGTCCAGAATCGGCTTGGGAAAGAATTTGTTCTGGAGCATCTTTAATACAAATATACACTGGATGGATCTATAAGGGGCCACAATTAGTCCCAAATATTCTTAACGGGATCATAAAACAAATTAATCTTCACCAGTTATCAAATGTAAAAGAGGCTATTGGATCAAACTTAGAATGGATTGAATAAAACCAAAGATAATTTATGGATAAATTCAATCCCAATAATTTGAATAATAAAGGTATAAAAGATATAAACCTCAAGCATGGAGGAAATATATTAACTCAAGCAAAAAAATTAAATTTACGACCATCTAAAATAATTGATTCAAGTGCCTCACTAGTCCCTTTTGATCCCCCAAAGCTGATATTAGATGTTTTAATTTCTGAAATTAAAACTCTAGGATTTCGATATTATCCTGAAAGAAATCTTAATAGTTTCAGAGAAATCATTGGAGAATTTCATCAAATAGATCCTGATAATATTTTGCCAGGGAATGGGGCTTCTGAATTAATAACTTGGGCAGGTTATGAAGCTTCCAAATCTGGAGCAAGTTGTATACCAAGTCCAGGCTTCGTAGATTATGAAAGATCACTAAATTGCTGGAACGCTAGCTTCTATTATTCAGAATTGCCAAAAAATTGGAGCAATAGTTTTCCCCAAGCCTTTCCAATTAAACCAATTTGTGATGTTCTTTGGATAACCAACCCACATAACCCTACGGGTCAATTATGGGATAAAAAATCTTTAGAAATTATTCTAAAAAAATATAAACTAGTTATTTGTGATGAAGCTTTCTTAGCCATCACACCTAATGGTGAGAAAGAATCTTTAATTCCACTCACTAAAAAATATGATAATTTATTAGTTATTAGGAGTTTGACCAAACTCTTTAATATTGCAGGCTTAAGATTAGGTTATATTATTGGCTCATCTGAAAAACTTAAGAAATGGAATATAAAAAGAGATCCTTGGCCATTAAATTCATTTGCTATAAAAGCTGGAATAGAACTATTAAGTAATAAAATTCTTTATGAGGAATGGACATCAAAGATTCATAACTGGGTAAATACTGAGAAAAATTGGGTTTCTAATGAATTATCGAAAATAAAAAATCTTAAAGTACATAACTCTTCAACTAACTTTTTTTTAATAGAAAGTAAATTCTCCTTATCTTCAAATATTCATTATTTAGAAAAAAAAGGGATATTAATTAGAGAATGCAACTCATTTAGATTTCTTAATGAAAAATGGGCAAGAATAAGTTTACAGACTAGAAAAAATAATAAAATTTTATGTAGAGAAATTCAAAATTCTTTTAAAAAATAGTTTATTAATTTTTTAATCTCATTTGTAGATTTTAAGGTATCAAGATTTTTTATATTTTCTTTCATTAAATCTAAAATTTCATATTTAGGTTTTCCTTTTTTTAATTTAAATTTTAAAATCCTTTTCAAAGTCTCTTCAAAAAATAACTTCGATATTTGATTTTGATTTATTAAAATAGCACCCCCTATTGAGGAAAGAATCATTGCATTTTTTTCTTGGTGATTATTTTTTGAATTAGGGTATGGAATTAAAATTGAAGGTTTTCCAGTTTGTATAAGTTCATTTATTGTTCCTGCTCCAGATCTTGATATAACGAGTTCACAGTTTTGCATCAAAGATGCAATTTGATTAGTAAATTTCTTTTGAACATAATTATTAGATTTTAATTTTACCAAATTTTTAGAATTATTTTCACCAATAATATGAACTATACGAAAATTTTGTTTTATTAAAAAATCAATAGATTCATAAAAAATTTCATTAATCTTCTTTGCACCTTGACTTCCTCCCATAACAATCAGAAGAGGACCCTTTCCTCTAGGAACCCATTTTGGTAAAGAATTAATTTCATAAAACTGCTCCCTAAGAGGAGTACCAGTGAAAATTGTTTTACAATTTTTTAAATAAAAATTTGTATCTTTAAAACCCAAAAGAACAAATTCACATAGAAAACCAAAATATTTTGTAACCGTGCCCGGTATTAAATTTGATTCATGGAGGATAACAGGTATTTTAAGCAAATTTGCTGCAAGAATTGTCGGTGCCGAAATATATCCACCAGTAGTAAATACTAAATTAATTTTTTTTTCTTTAAGGATTTTAATAATATTAAAAATTGAAAATAAAATTTTTAGATATTGAAATACTCTAAAAATATTTTTTTTTGGTGTATCCAAATTCAAAGTCAAAAGATTATATTTTCTAGGTACAAATTCAGAATCGAGTCTTTTTGTAACTCCTAGCCAATGAATATCCCAATCTTTTTCAACCTTTTTAGAGACTGCTAAAGCAGGAAAGATATGACCTCCTGTTCCACTTGCCGCTATTAATAAATTATTTCTTTTTTTAGACATTAAAAATTAAATAAGTAAAATAAAATTATGAAAATGTTCAATTTAAAGTTTTTTCCAAAATTAGGATTATTTATATATATATTTATTTATCTCATTTCCCCAAAATTAGCAATCACCCAAAATACAAAAGTTGATATAAGAAAAAATCTTGAAAATGCATTAAATACTCGAAACGTAAAATTGATAAAAAACATTTTTAAAGAAGATGAAAACTTTAAAATTCAAGAACAATTTAAGGAAATAATCAAAGATTTCCCCAATTCAAGATGGCAAATTAAAAGATTAAGCGGAGAAAACTCCAAAGAAAAAATATTTAATATCAAAGTCAATGGAAATAAAATGGTTAATGGGGAAATATACTTTCTTGAATCTAATTTTAAGTATCTGTTTTCCATTCAAAATGACAAAATAAATAATGGAAATATAAAAAATTTATTAACTACTATTAGAAATGACCAAAACAAAATAGATATTATTTTTAGAATTCCTGAGAAAGTTCTTACTGGTATTAAATATGATATTGACATTATTCTAAATGAACCACTTGGTGATGTAATTATAGCTGGAGGATTAATATCGCATCAGGATGATTCTTATTTAAAACAAGAAATCAATATTGAGCCTTTAGCCTCTGGAGGCATTTTTAAAACGACTAGAGCATCATCCAAACCAGCTAGACAAATATGGTCAGGTATTATCGCTCATCCAAAGGGAACTATTTCTTTTACTAAAAGCGTTGAAATTGTTGAAAAAATATAATTTAAGCGTCTTTTAAAGCAGCTACTCCAGGTAAAGTTTTACCTTCTAAAAGTTCTAGACTAGCCCCTCCACCAGTAGATATATGTGACATCTTTTCAGCCAAACCAGCTTTTTCCACTGCAGCGACAGAATCTCCACCTCCAATAATTGTACAAACCTCAGAGAAAGAACTTAAATCTGCCAGTGTTGTTGCTATTGCATTTGTACCTTCAGCAAATTTATCAAATTCAAAAACACCCATTGGGCCATTCCAAATAATTGTTTTGCATTCGGCAAGAGCATTTTGGAAAACCTTGATTGATTGTGGCCCAATATCTAGGCCCATCCAATCACCACTTATTGAATCTATTTTAGAGACTTTACTTTCTGCATCAGGAGAAAACTCATTTGCAAGTAATACATCAGATGGTAATAGAAGCTCTACCCCTTTAGTTTTTGCTTTTGCCTCTAAATTTCTTGCTAGTTCAAGTTTATCTTCCTCAACAAGACTCTTCCCAACATCTAATCCTCTGGCCTTGTAAAAAGTAAAAATCATACCTCCCCCAATTATAATTTTGTCACACTTATCTAAAAGAGAATCCAAAACTCCAATTTTGCTACTTACTTTAGAACCTCCTACTATTGCTGCAAGAGGACGTTGTGGAGCATCAATTGCGCCCTGTAAATATTTCAACTCTTTTTCTAACAAAAATCCTGCAACAGCTGGCTCTAAAAATTGTGTAACTCCTTGAGTTGAAGCATGAGCTCTATGCGCAGCTCCAAAAGCATCGTTAACATACATATCTGCATGAGAAGCTAAATTTTTAGCGAAATCTAAATCGTTTTTTTCTTCTGCTTCATAAAAACGAACATTTTCTAGTAATAAAACATCGCCATTATTTAAACTATTAGATTTATCTAGAGCCTCTTCACCAATACAGCTTTCAGTCAGATTAACTTTTTGTTCCAATATATCGCCTAATCTTGCAGCAACTGGGGTTAATCTCATTTTCTCATTAACTTTCCCTTTAGGTCTTCCAAAATGGGCAGCTAATATAACTTTTGCCGAATTATTTATAAGATATTTTATCGTAGGAATTGCTGCTCTTATTCTAGTATCATCAGTAATCTGACCACTATCATTTAATGGGACATTAAAATCAACCCTTACAAGAACTTTTTTTCCTTCTAATTTAGACTTATCAAGACTGGAAAGAGACAACTTCGACATTAAAACATCCTATTTTTTACCATGAAACCCTAACGTTAATTTGAGCTTATCGGGTTAAAAAGTACTAAGTGTTACTTATGCCTTAATAAATTTTAAAAATTAGGTAGAAATATAAAATTTATAAAAATAAAAAATATTTAATGTTTAGATTAATATTAAATGTAATTACTTTTGAAATTAATAAGAATCAAAAGGTTTACTCGTACAACTTGTTGGATT
The DNA here is from genome assembly GCA_003282425.1 of Prochlorococcus sp. AG-335-A05. Classification (GTDB taxonomy): domain Bacteria; phylum Cyanobacteriota; class Cyanobacteriia; order PCC-6307; family Cyanobiaceae; genus Prochlorococcus_A. The sequence continues at coordinate 15,466 of QBZF01000009.1, forward strand.
TAATCAATTGGAAATACCCAAAATTCAATGGTACCCAGGCCATATTGCTAAAGCCGAAAAAAAGCTAACTGAAGTGATAAATAGAGTAGATTTAGTTATAGAAGTTAGAGATGCAAGAATCCCTTTATCAACAGGTCATCCTCATCTTAATCAATGGATTAGAAACAAAAAACATATCCTCGTGATAAATCGTGCGGACATGATAACTACAGAAACTATAACTAGTTGGAACAAGTGGTTTAAAAAAGATAATATATATCCTCTTTGGTGTGATGCAAAAAATGGTAAAGGAATTAAAGAAATTTGTAAATCTGCTAAGGAATCCAGATTATCAATTGATAACAGAAGGTTATCTAGAGGAATGAAGGTTAGGCCGATCAGAGCACTTACCCTAGGTTTTCCTAATGTAGGAAAATCTGCATTAATAAATAGAATCGCCAAGAAAAAAGTTGTTGAAAGCGCTAGGAAAGCAGGCGTAACACGTAATCTTAGATGGATCAGATTAGACAGTGGGATAGATTTGCTTGATGCCCCCGGTGTTATACCCCCTAATATAGAGAATCAAAAATCGGCTCTTAATCTTGCACTTTGTGATGATATTGGAGAGGCTGCTTATGAAATAGAAAGTGTTGCTATTGAATTTATAAAAATAATTTTGAAATTAAAAGAAGATAAAAATGCGAATATTTCACTTTCAAAGATATCTGATAGATATGGAGTTGATATATTAAATAACTTTGATAGCCCTCATGAATGGATTGATCTTGTAGCCTTGAAACATACCTCAGGTGATAAAAGAAGAATGGCTCACAAATTATTAGAAGATTATCGCAATCAAATGCTAGGAAAGATTGCTTTGGAAGTGCCAATATGAACTCAAGTAATAAAAACTCTTTTGGAGTAGGAGAAGGTGAATTAATAGAAATTACTTATGAAATGTCCCTTCCTATGCGACTCGATAGGTGGCTAGTAAGCAAGAGGCCTGAACAGAGTAGAGCAAGAATACAACACTTTATAAACGCGGGATTAGTTCTTGTCAACTACAAAACTGCAAAAGCTAAAACCCCACTAAAAACAGGAGATAATATACAAATTTGGATGCCACCTCCGGAACCTCTCATATATTTAAAGCCAGAAAAGATGAACTTAAATATCCTTTTTGAAGATGAACACATCATTGTAATTAATAAACAATCAGGACTCATAGTCCACCCAGCTCCAGGACATAAATCAGGCACCTTAGTAAATGGACTACTTTTTCACTGTAAAGATTTACCTGGAATAAATGGCAAGTTAAGACCTGGGATAGTTCATAGATTAGATAAGGACACCTCTGGCTGTATGGTTGTAGCAAAAAGCCAAGAATCACTTGTCAATCTTCAAATACAAATAAAAGAAAAAATCGCTTCAAGAAACTATATTGCGGTAATTCATGGAGTCCCAAATAATTCAGAAGGTAAAATTGTTGGCCATATAGGTAGAGATAAACTAAATCGATTGAAGTATGCGGTAGTTGATGAAAATTCCGGGAGATATGCATGTACTTATTGGAAATTATTAGAAAGATTAGGAAATTATTCATTAATGAGCTTCAAACTAGATACTGGAAGAACTCATCAAATAAGAGTTCATTGTGCACATATCAATCACCCCATTCTAGGTGATCCTTTATATGGAAGATGTAAAAAGCTTCCTTGCAAATTGGATGGTCAGGCTTTACATGCTGTAGAGCTAGGACTTTTTCATCCTATAAATGGAAAAGAAATGAAATTTGAAGCAGAATTACCCCAAGAATTTCAGAAATTATTAAGAGTCTTAAAAAAATCAATTAAGGTTTAAGGAGCTATTTACTAAAGCTTTTGTAACATTATTCTTAGGATTAGAAAAAACAGTAGCTGAATCGCCTTCTTCAATAATCTGTCCATAATTCATCACTAATAGTCTATTACAAAATTTCTTTGCAATTCCTAAATCATGAGTAATAAAAATTATAGTTAAATCCATTTTTTCTTGTATCTTTCTAAGTAAATCAAGTATCTCAACTTTTACATATGCATCTAACATATTTACACTTTCATCACAGATGAGGATTTTTGGTTTCAATAATAATGATCTTGCAATTGAAATTCTTTGTAATTGACCGCCAGATAATTGATTGGGGTAGGAGTTTAAGAATTCAGGATCTAGAGGTAGATTTAAATTTTTTAAAATTAGTTTAATCTCATCTTTAATTTGATAATTATTAGATATTCTTTGAATTAAAAATATATCCTTCAAAATATTTTTGATTTTCATTTTTGGATTCAAACTTGAAAAAGGATCTTGGAAAATTATTTGTATATTTTTAAAATTATTAGACTTTTTTTTATGTAATTCTAAATTTCTTTCATAAACTTTTATTTCACCTCCTCTCACCTTCAAGAGTCCTATTAAAGCTCTACATAAAGTACTTTTTCCACTCCCAGAAGATCCAACAATTCCAAGGACTTCATTTCGATACAATTTAAAACTTACTTCTTTTAAAGCCTTATTCCATTTGGGTCGGAAAATTGAAGAATTTAATTTATACCAATGTCTTAAATTATTAACCTCTAAAACAACATCATTTGTAGAGGTAATTATTTTTCTTGCCTTCAAAGATATATTTGCTGCATTTATTAATTTCTCTCCAATTTTTGATTTAGGCGATTTAAAAACTTCTTTTATATTTCCTTGCTCTTGAATTAATCCTTGATCCATTATCACGACTTTTTTACACCACTTTGCTGCAAGATTAATATCATGACTAATCAAAACCAAAGTAGTTCCAGATTTCTCACATAAACAAAGAATTTGATTCATTACTTCAAAACTAGTCTTAGAATCGAGACTGGTTGAAGGTTCATCTGCTATTAATATTTTAGGTTTCAAGGCTAAAGCCATTGCAATTGAAACTCTTTGCCTCATTCCTCCACTAAATTGATGAGGAAATGAATCTAATCTTTCAATATCTATTCCTACTTTTCTAAAATTTTCTTCTACTAATTCTTTAATACTTAAAGGGGGATAGTTTCGAAAGTGTGTTTTGATTAATTCTTTTAAATGATCTCCAACCGTCATTAAAGGATTAAGTTTTTTTATGGAATCTTGATAAATAAATCCAAAATTATTTCTTCTAAATAATTGAATTTGTTTTTTATCAATTTTAGTTAGATCTTCTCCAGATATTTTTATAAATCCCTGAGTAATTGAACCTTTAGGAAGCATATTTACAATTGTTTTTGCAAATGTTGTTTTACCACATCCAGAAGGACCTATTATTGCTAAGTGCTCTCCTTTAAACAAATCTAATTTAAAATTTTTTATGGTAGATTTCTGATTAGGACCATATTTGACATTTAGATTCCTGATTTCAAGAATTTTGCTTTTATTTATTTTCATAATTTTGTAGCAAATTTCTCTAGTCCTAAATAAAATAAATCTAAAGGAACATAATATGGCTGAGGCAACTGCGAATTCAAAAGAAAAAAATGAAATTAAAGTTTCAACAATCATTCTGCCTGAAAATAAAAATTATGAAAGTGAATCTTTGAATTATGAGATAAATATTCCTAATTGGCTTCTTGACATTATTCAAAACTATGAAGTATCAAATAAAAAAAATGATTCAAATCAAGATCTTATAGTAAAAGCTTTCAAACTTGCTTATGAAGCTCATAATGGTCAACTTCGGGCAAGTGGGGAGCCATATATAATTCATCCCATAGCTGTTGCAGATCTGCTCAAGGAAATAGGTGCAAGTTCATCAGTTATAGCTGCCGGCCTATTACATGATGTTGTTGAAGACACAGGAATTGCCCTTTCAGAGATAGAAGTTAATTTTGGCTTAGAAGTAAAAGTACTTGTAGAAGGTGTAACTAAATTAGGAGGAATTCACTTTAATAATAGAACTGAAGCTCAGGCTGAAAATCTTAGAAAAATGTTCTTAGCGATGGCAAGCGATATAAGAGTTGTTTTAGTTAAACTTGCAGATCGACTACATAATATGAGAACAATTCAATGGCTTAATGAAGAGAGAAAAGAGAGAATTGCAAGAGAAACGAGAGAAATATATGCCCCTTTAGCAAATAGGTTAGGAATAAATAGATTTAAATGGGAATTAGAAGATCTAGCATTTAAATTTCTTGAACCAGACGAATATAAAAACTTAAAAGATCAAATTGCCGTTAAGAGAAGTGATAGAGAAAAAAGGTTAAACGTCACTTTAAATTTGATGAAGGAAAACTTAGTCTCTTCAGGTTTAGGAAATTTTGAAATTACAGGAAGACCAAAACATCTCTATGGTATTTGGAACAAAATGGAAAGACAACAAAAACAATTTAGCGAGATTTATGACGTTGCTGCTTTAAGAATAATTGTTAGCAATTCAGATAGCTGTTATAAAGCTTTAGCAGTCGTTCATGATACTTTTAAGCCAATTCCAGGAAGATTTAAAGACTATATAGGTTTACCAAAACCAAATGGTTACCAGTCATTGCATACTTCTGTGATCGGCAGACATAGGCCTATTGAAGTTCAAATAAGAACGAGTTCAATGCATCAAATTGCAGAATTCGGAATAGCTGCACATTGGCAATATAAAGAAGGTGGTTCCCCTGCATCTAGTAATGCAGAAAGATTTAATTGGCTTAGACAATTAGTAGATTGGCAACAAGAAGGTAATGAGAAAGACCATAATGATTATCTAGCATCAATAAAAGAAGATTTATTCGATGAAGAAGTATTTGTGATCACACCAAAAGGAGATGTTGTTGGCCTAAGGAAAGGATCTACTGCTATTGATTTTGCATACAGAATACATTCAGAAATTGGTAATCATTGTAATGGGATAAGAATTAATGAAAAACTATCTCCACTATCTACATCATTACAAAATGGAGACTTTATCGAAATCTTAACTAATAATAATTCAACTCCAAGCTTAGATTGGTTGAATTTTGTAGTTACTCCAACTGCAAAAAATAGAATCCGGCAGTGGTATAAAAAAAGCCATAGAGATGAAACTATAAAAAGAGGAAAAGATCTGCTTGAAAAAGAAATAGGTCGTAATGGATTTGAATCATTAATTTCAAGTGATGCCATGAAAAAAGTTGCACATCGATGTAATTTAAAGTCTACTGAAGATCTACTAGCATCATTAGGATTTGGGGGCTTAACTTTACATCAAGTATTGAATAGATTAAGAGAAGAGATTAAAATACAGACAGAAGAAATTAAAAATGAATCTAACGAAGATTTAGCAAGATCTCTTATAAATAAAAATAATTCAATAGCAACCAAATCTCATGCAACTAATAAATCACCAATCACTGGGGTCGAAGGCTTAGATTATAGAATCGGAAAATGCTGCAGTCCACTTCCTGGGGAAGAAATAATTGGAACTGTCTCTCTAGGTAATCACGGTATCACTATTCATAGAAGAGATTGTGAGAATGTTATCCCAACACCAATAGAGAGAAAATTACCTGTTGCATGGAACCAAGAGAATAAAATTCTTGACAATAAGTTCCCAATTCAACTAAGAATAGAAGTTATAGATAGAGTAGGCGTCCTAAAAGATATTCTTATGAGATTATCTGATAAAGGAATAAATGTTAGCGATGCAAATGTAAAAACCGCTTATGGTAAACCTGCAATAATTAATTTATGTGTTGGTCTAGAAAGTTATAGTCAACTCCACAAAACTATTGATCAAATTAAATCAATGGCTGATGTATTAGATATTGCAAGGGTAGGAATAAGTTAATTTAAACTTAGAAGAATTTTAAAATGCTGTTTTTTTTATTTTTCTTTTATATAGCAAAAAAACAATAATTCCTGAAATAGAAGCTAATAAAAATCCAACTAATGCTGAACCCAAAATTAAACTTAAAGAAAAAACACTTCCTTTTTCCCATAATTGTTCAATCATTAAATTTTTATCAAAAACAATATCTGGTGAATTTTTTAGCAAAAATGAACCAACTTTATAATTGAAAAAATATAGAGGTATATAAGTAAATGGATTACTTATCCAAGTACCAATTGCAGCAAGAAAAAGATTTCCTTTCGCAACTCTTGCTAAAAATAATCCTAATAAAGTTTGAAAACCGAAGAAAGGAAAGCATCCGCAAAATACCCCAACAGCTACTCCCTTTGCATTAAAAAAGGGAGTGCCATCTTGTTTCAAAAATAATGATAGAATTTTTTTATATTGAAGATTCTTTATCAACTTCATTCTGAAATCACAATCAAGAAAGTTTTCTTTGATAAGCCTACTTAATTATCCACAGCATAGTGAGAAATGGAATCAATTATCGATACTGAGGATACAATAGCAGCTATAGCTTCGGCTATAAGTCTAGGTAAAGGAGGAATTGCAGTTATAAGAGTATCAGGAAAAGAAGCAATATATTCCTGTAAAAATATTGTAGAAACAAAATCTAAATATGCTTGGGAGTCTCATAGAGTTTTTCATGGCTTTATAAAAGATAATTTAGAAAATAAATTTATTGATGAAATTTTAATTACAGTTATGCATTCTCCTAATAGTTTCACTGGAGAAGATATCGTTGAATTGCACTGTCATGGAGGAGTAATTGTTGTTAATAAAGTAATGGAGACATTGTTATCAAATAATACTGGAGTAAGGATTGCAAATCCAGGAGAATTTAGTCAAAGAGCATTTCTTAATGGCAAAATAGATTTAACTCAAGCAGAATCAATTAATCAATTAATTAATGCAAAAAATCTTAAATCAGCAGAAATAGCTTTTAATGGAGTAAAGGGAGAAATAAAGAAAAAGATTGATATTATTAAAAATGATTTAATCGAGCAATTATCAGAAATAGAAGCAAGAGTAGACTTTGAAGAGGATTTTTCAGAGTTTAATTATCATGATTTTTCTAGGAATATTAGAATTATAAAAGAAAAAATAGAAATCCTTATAGAAATTTCAAAAAGGGGGGCGCATATTCATAATGGAATATCAATTGCTCTTATTGGCAAAACTAATGTTGGGAAAAGTTCTCTTTTAAATCTTCTCTCAAAAAAAGAAAAAGCAATAGTTACTAGTATTCCTGGAACAACTAGAGATATAATTGAAGTGAATTTGACTATAAAAGATATACCAATAAAAATAATAGATACCGCTGGCATTAGAGAAACAGATGAATATATAGAAAATATTGGAATTGAAAAAAGCTTTGAAATGATTCAGAAATCAGACTATATAATCTATTTATATAGTCTTGAAGAAGGATTAAATAAGGATGATGAGAGAATTATAAGCAAAATTCCACAAGAAAAATTAATTACAATCTTGGGGAATAAAAAAGATTTAATTGATTCAAAAAAAGTAAATAAAAAAATTTTGTCGAACTCTGTTTTAATGAGTATTAAAAATGATGAAGGCGAAAAAGAACTAGTCGAAAAGATAGTTAAAAAATGTGGATCAAAAGAAATTGAAAATATAGATATTTTTTTAAATGAAAGACAAATATCAAACCTAACTGATTGCCTAAAAAATTTAAATGATACTGATCCAATAATTGCCAATCAATTACCCTTCGATTTATTATCAATTGAAGTTAGAGATGGAATAAAAAACTTATCGAGAATTACAGGTCAAGAATTAACTGAAGATCTACTAAATAATATTTTTTCCAAATTTTGTATAGGTAAATAAATTTTTATTAAAATACATAAATATATAAAGTAAACTTTAAAGGTTAAAATAAAATTTTTTATCTTATTCAAATTTAGTGGATTTATACTCTCCAAATATTTCTAGAATTATTGATGATTGGATTGAAGAAGATATCGGTAAAGGTGATCTAACATCTTCTGCGATTACCAAAAAAATAGGAAAAGCCCATTGGATAGCAAAAGAGGAAGGAATATTTTGTGGTGTTGGAATAATAAAAGAAATTTTAAAAAAAATTGACGAAAAGATAGAGTGCAATTTTTTTATTAATGATGGTGAAAAATTTTGGAAGGATCAAAAGCTTCTTGAACTAAATGGCCCTTCAAGAAGTCTCTTGGCAAGTGAAAGAATAAGTCTCAATATCTCAATGCATTTATCGGGAATCTCAACTTACACAAAAAAAATTGTAGATGTTCTGAAAGGTACAAATATAAATTTAGCAGATACAAGAAAAACTACTCCTGGTTTAAGAATATTTGAAAAGTATGCTTTTAAATGTGGTGGTGGTATTAATCATAGAATGGGATTATATGATGCTGCAATGATTAAAGAAAACCATATTGCATGGACTGATAACTTGAAAAATGCAGTTGAAAAAATTAGATTAAATACCCCCTTTACAACTCATATTATTATTGAAGCAGAAGATATAAAGCAAGCAAAAGATGCAGTTTTAGCAGGTGCAGATAGTATTTTGTTAGATGAATTTAATCCTGAATTACTTAAAAAAGGCATTAAAGAATTAAGAGAGTTATCAACAAATAACTCTAATAGAACAATTAGGAATGATTTAATCATAGAGGTATCTGGAATTAATCCAATAAACATTAGTAACTATTTAATTGATGGAATTGATTTGATTTCAACAAGTTCTTCAATTACTAAAAGCAATTGGATTGATTTTAGTATGCGTTATATTAATTAAATGACTCGAATCGCATTTTAATAATTCATGCAGGTAATTTTTAAGGAATTAACTAAAAGCTTTGAAGAAACCCTTCTAGAAAGTCTTATAAAAAATGAAAAGAAAAAAGAATTTGAAAAAATTCGCAAAAATCTAATTAATCAAGCATCAAAAGAGGAGTTTGGTGATTATCAATGTAATATATGTCTGGTTTTATCAAAGATTTATAAAAGTAACCCTAGAGAAATTGCTACTGGATTTATTGAGACCCTCAAAGAAAATAAAAAGATATCTAATTTGTGTGAAAATTTTGAAATTGCGGGACCAGGTTTTATAAATATAAAATTAAAAAATAAAGTTTTGATTGAAGCAATAAAATCTAATATTAAATGCCCTAGAGCTGGTGTTCCTTTATCCCATAAAAATAATAGTCATTCCCAAAAAAAAGTTATCGTAGATTTTTCAAGTCCTAATATTGCTAAAGAAATGCATGTGGGTCATCTAAGATCAACAATTATTGGAGATTCGATCTCAAAAATTTTCGAATTTAGAGGATATGTCGTTTTAAGACTAAATCACATTGGAGATTGGGGTACACAATTTGGAATGCTTATTACTCAGCTTAAAGATTTATATTCAAGTGATCTTAAAGAAATAGATAGTTTCAAAATTAGTGATTTAGTTGAATTCTATAAAGCTTCAAAAAAAAGATTTGATAATGAAACAGAATTTCAAAAGAGATCAAGAGAAGAGGTAGTTCAATTACAAAGGGGTGATAAAAAATCAATTGAAGCATGGAAATTATTATGTAATCAATCAAGAAAAGAGTTTGATCAAATCTATAAAACATTGAACATAAAAATTAAAGAAAGAGGAGAATCATTTTATAATCCGTTTTTAAAATCAATAATTGAGGATTTAAATTACAAGAAAATTTTAGTAGAAGACCAAGGCGCAAAATGTGTTTTTCTTGATGGCATGACTAATAAAGAAGGTAATCCATTACCACTCATTATTCAAAAAAAAGACGGTGGGTTCAATTATGCAACTACTGATCTTGCTGCTCTAAGATATCGATTTAATAAGGAACCTTATGGAGATAATGCAGCTAGAATTATTTATGTAACAGATCATGGTCAATCTAATCATTTTGCAGGAGTTTTTCAAGTTGCAAAAAGAGCTAATTGGATCCCTAAAGATTGTGAAGTAAATCACGTCCCATTCGGGCTAGTACAAGGTATTGATGGTAAAAAACTTAAAACAAGAGAAGGAGATACCATAAAACTAAAAGATTTATTATCAGAGTCAATTAAAAGAGCAAAAGAAGATCTATTAAAAAGATTAAAGAACGAAAGTCGGTTTGAAAATGATGATTTTATTTTAAATACTTCAAAAGTTATTGGAATCGGAGCAGTAAAATATGCCGATTTAAGCCAAAATAGAATCACAAATTATCAATTTAGTTTTGAAAAGATGCTTTCTCTGAATGGAAATACAGCGCCTTATCTTTTGTATACACTTGTAAGAATTTCAGGAATTAATAGAAAAAATAATATGACTGAAGAGGCTATAAACTTGGAATCTATTTCATATAGCCATGATTTAGAGTGGAAGCTTATAAGGAAATTACTTAAATTTGATGAAGTTATTATTTCGATAGAAAAAGACTTAATGCCAAATAGATTATGTAATTATCTGTTTGAATTATGTAAGACTTTTAATAGATTTTATGATCAAGTTCCTATTCTTAAGGGAGAGATGGATACAAAGATTTCAAGACTCACATTATGTGCTTTAACTGAAAAGACTTTAAAATTAAGTTTAGAGCTTCTTGGAATTGAAACCTTAGAGAGAATGTAATGAATGATTTTGATCAAATAAATAATCTTTCACCTCTCCCAAGAAAGGAAATAATAAATATGCAATCTTATTCTGCACCTTTAGAAAACAGAAGAAATTTATTGCGTTTAGATTTTAATGAAAATACTTTAGGTCCCAGTCAAAAAGTATATGAAGCTATCAAAGGTATTAATTTAAATCAAATTTCAATCTATCCAGAATATAACTTATTAAAAAAATTTGTATCGAATCACTATTATGAATCAAGGCAATTTGACTCTGAAGAGATAGGTTTGTTTAATGGAGCTGATGCTGCAATAAATGCAATATTTAATTCTTTTGGCGAAAGGGATGAAATATTCCTTACCACAAACCCTACTTTTGGTTATTATTCTCCTTGTTCTGAAATGCAAGGTATGAGAAAAATAACTTGTGCCTACGAAGGAGAAAATTTTCTTTTCCCAATAAAGAGATTTAAAGAAAAAATTATTAAATATAAACCTAAATTAATATTTATTTGTAATCCAAATAACCCAACTGGCACTGTTTTAAGTGCTCAAGAAATAATTAAATTAGCAAATCTCAATAAAAAATCATTAATTGTCGTTGATGAACTTTATGAGAAGTTTAACGGAGATAGTCTTCTTCCATTAATAGATTTTAAAAAAATAAAAAATATAGTTGTTATTCAATCCCTTTCAAAGACTGCTGGTTTAGCTGGTTTAAGAATTGGCTTTGCGTTCGGACATAAAAGAATAATTCAATATATCAATAAAGTGACAGGACCTTACGATGTGAACAGTTTTGCTGTTACTGCTGCATTAGCTGCTCTAAATGATAAATCTTATATAGATAATTATGTTTCTGAAGTAAAAAAAGCGAGAGTATTAATTGAGAAAAAATTTGAATCTATAGCAATTAGAAAACATTTTGGTGGAGGAAATTATTTTTTAATTTGGCCAAAAAAAGATCCCGAAATTTTGGCAAGACAAATGAGAGAAAAAGGTATCTTAATAAGAGAGATGAAAAACAAAAAAGGTATTGAGAATTCTATTAGGGTTAGTATAGGAACTCAAGATCAAATGAGTTTTTTCTGGAGTAATTATAAAAAATTAGATCTTAAAAATTAATCTTTAAAAATATAAATAGTATTTTTATCAATTCTTTTTGAATTTATTTCAAAGCTTTTACCAAGATATTTGACTTTGAAATCTTGCATATTTTCAAGAAAAAAGTCAGCATTAGAAAAATCACAATTATCACTAATATTTTTACCTCTCTCAAAATGAACAGGAACAACAATTGAGGGTTTCAATATTTTTACTACATCTGAGGCCTCGCGTCCATTATATGATTTTAATCCTCCTCCTATTGAAATAAACAAAATATCTGGACGGGACAGAATAATTTGACTATTTATATCCATTTTACCAGCAGCTCCACCCATATGAACTATTTTTAAATTATTCTGCTCCCAACTCCAGACCGTAGCCATCCCAAACCTTCTTCCCCCAACTCTGTCATGTGGAACCTCAATTCCATTTAATAATATATCTTCGAATTTATAAAATCCAGGTTTTACAAACATCAATTGATCATTTGGATTATATCCTTCATCAGCTAGTTTTGAACTAGCTAAAATAAAATCAGCATTTATGTCTTTTGGCTCATTTAAATCACTTGCACAACCAATAGCCTTAAAAGGATTTATAAGAACTGATTTTTCTCTTCCTTTAATTAAAAAACTACTATGACCTAAACTTTTTAATAACAAATCACCTGCAATAGCGGATGATGGTATTAAAAATAAAAATAATATAAAAAGGAAAAATTTTTTAATTTTGATAATACTCATAGAAAATTTATATATTTATATTTTACTTCTGTTCAGCCATATTTAGAAAATTACTAATTAATTTATGTCCAAATTGTGTGAGAACACTTTCTGGATGAAACTGAACACCATGTAAATTTTTATATTGTTTATGTGAAATTGCCATAATTGTTGAATCCTCTAGAGTTGCAGTTATTTCAAAACAAGAGGGGAGAGATTCTGAATCTACAATAAGACTATGATATCTAGTAGCCACAAATGGGCTATCAATATCTTTGAATAATCCTTTTTTATTGTGAATAATTTTTGAGGTCTTTCCATGCATTAATTCTTTACCAACTATTACTTTACCGCCATAGGCTTGAGCTAATGCTTGATGACCTAAACAAACTCCTAATATTGGAATTTCCATTGATAAGTTTTGGAGAATTGGCAGACAAATACCTGACTGATCTGGATTCCCTGGACCAGGAGACAATAAAATACCATCGGGATTAATATGACTTATTTCTTCTAAAGTAATTTCATCATTTCTTTTTACCAATAATTCTTTTGTTATATGATGATCTACTGAAAGCTCACCTAAGTATTGCACTAGGTTATAAGTAAAACTATCATAATTATCAATAACTAAAAACATATCTTTTTTAATTTAAAAATAATAACTTTATTTTAGGAATAAATAAGGATAGACCAATAATAACAGAATTAATTGAAGCTAATAATACAGCACCTGCTGAACAGTCCTTTGCAATTTTAGCGAGATTACTAAACTTTTTTTTAATCACTAGATCAACTAAAGATTCGATTGATGTATTTATTATTTCTAAAGTCAATACAGAAAAAACAGTCACCAGCATAATCAAATAATCACTTTTATCAAGTTGAAGAATTGAACCTATAATTAAACTAAAAAGAGCAAAAAGAACTTGAATTTTAAAATTTCTTGAATTTTTAAATGTATATTTAATCCCATTAAAAGCGTATCTAAAACTTATTAAAACATTTTTAGATGTCCTATATGACCTTCTCCTAATTTTTAAAAGTTTTACTTTACTCTTCATTTATAGTGGATTAATAAAATCTTTCAATCTAATTTTGAAATTAAATATTCTTGAAAATTTAACATATTATCTAATTCATAATCATCATTATGTTCCCATCCCAAAAGATGTAATAATCCATGACTTGCTAACCAGAGCATCTCTTTTTTAATAGAATGACTAAACTCCAAGGATTGTTTAAAAGCAGTTTCTAAAGATATAAATAAATCTCCTAATTCAATAAAATTTAAATCTTTAGTAGTGTCTTCATCAGAAATAATTGGGAAAGATAAAACATCAGTTGAACCAGATTTATTCATCCACTTTTGATTAATAGAAGTAATTTCATTATCATTAATAATCTGCAAACTTAACGAAAAACTTTTTTTGTCTAAAATAAAATTTGGAAAAGAAGTATCTTTTTCATCTAGAATTATTTTAATCCAACACAATAATACTTCTTCCCAAAAACCAGATTCGAAAATAAGATTATCTGGCTTATTTAGAAAATGATCTGATAAATTAGAAAAATCATCACATTTAAAGACTAAATCTATTTGTAAGTCATATAAATCTTTACTATACATACTTTCATTAAACAGGTATATTAGGCTTTCCTAAAGTAGCTATTAAAATTAAAAGTCCTATCAAAATTAAAAAAGTAATTGAAAAATGAGAAACACTTTTAGAACCCTTCCTTATCATATTTCTCATAGCTAATTTTATAAAGCTAGGAGGAGAAACTTTTTTTTCTAAATTTTCTTTTTTATCTGCCATAAATTTATTGAATAGACTCTTTAGAAGAAATATTCATACGCAATAATTCATGAATAAATTGATCTAATCCACCATTAAGAACTGCATCTAAATCATTAGTCTCTTTCATTGTTCTTAAATCTTTGACCATTTGATAGGGATGAAAAACATAATTTCTAATTTGATTACCCCATGCAGCTTCAACAATATCACCTTTAATATCAGATATTTCAGAAGCTCTTTGTTCTTTAGCTATTACTAATAATTTAGCTTTAAGCAATAACATTGCTTTTTCCTTATTTTGTAACTGAGATCTCTCTTGAGTACATC
>QBZF01000010.1 GCA_003282425.1 Prochlorococcus sp. AG-335-A05
GCATCAAGAAGTGGTTTTAGTAAATTATGATTCAGAAGTAGTAACTTTATCAGAAATATACAGGTTATATTTTAGAAATATTGATCCACTTGATGGAGGAGGCCAATTTTGTGACAGAGGAGATACATATAAACCAGTAATTTTTTTTGAAAATTCAGACGATAAGAATGAAGCTAGCAAAGCTCTCCTTTCGGCTTCAAAGGAATTAGGGGTTAATTTAGAAAAAATTAATGTTGAACTAAAACCAAAAAGTCAGTTCTGGGAAGCGGAAGCATATCATCAGGATTTTGCTAATAGAAATGAATTGAAATATAAGTTCTATAGATTCTCTTGTGGAAGAGATCAGCAATTGGACAAATTATGGAAAGAAAATGCTAGATCAACTAATTTTTGGTCTGAATAATTATTTTTCATCTCATCTTTTATTTTTAATCCATTGTACTAAAGTTTTTACTCCATATCCAGTAGCTCCTGATGGATGAATCCCTTTATTTTTGTCAGTCCAACAAGTTCCAGCGATGTCAATATGAGCCCACTTTATATCTCCATCAAAAAATTCCTCTAAAAATAATGCAGCTGTTATGGATCCACCAGCCCTTGGGCCTGTATTTTTCATATCTGCAATATGTGACTTCAGACCGTCTTTATAAGATTTTTGTAAAGGCATTTGCCATAATTCCTCTCCAGCTTGGGATGAAGCTGTTTTTAAGTCCTTTGCCATCATATTATTATTGGTCCAAAATCCGGCCACATCATTACCTAAAGCAACAACAATTGCACCAGTCAAAGTAGCAAGATCAATAATTGAATCAGGTTTTAGATTTGATGCGTAAGTTAATGCATCAGCTAATGTGAGTCTACCCTCAGCATCAGTATTATTAATTTCAATTGTCTTGCCATTTGAAGCTTTTATAACATCTCCAGGATGTACAGCTGATCCATTTATCATATTCTCACAAGCTGCCACGATAAAGTGTATTTCTAATCCATCTGGCTTTATAGCTCCGAGTGCTTTGGCGGCTCCAAGAACTGCCGCACTACCACCCATGTCATATTTCATCATTTCAATTTGGGAAGCTCCAACTTTTAGGTTATATCCTCCAGAATCAAAGGTTAAACCTTTACCTACTAATGCAATCTTTTCTTTTACAGGACTTTTCGATTTTAAAGTTAAATGTATAAATTTAGGTTCTAAATCAGAACCTTTAGCTACTGCTAAATATGCACCCATACCTAAATCTTCACAATCATTTTTCTCAAGGATTTTAATTTCTAAACCATGGTCTTTAGCTATCTTTGAGGCTTGTCTAGACATCTCTAGCGGCGTAAGTCTATTGGGAGGAGCAGCTACAAGCCTCCTTGCTAGCTCAACGCCTTCACAAATATATTCCGTTTCATTGAAGTTTATATTTTTAAATTTATTTAAATTCAAAAATTCAATTTCTTTAAGAACTTTTTTATCATCTCTTTTGCTATTGAACCGATTATCTTTGAAGGCTGATAATCTTGCTGCTTCTCCAAAAGATTCAATTTCTTCTTGAGAATTTATTAATTCCCAAGGAAACAAAATACTAATTTTTTCCTCTTTATCAGCACTTTTTCTTATAACATCCGCTAGAGAATTTTTAATATCATTACTGTTTATATTTTTGCTTTCTCCAAGACCGATAATCTTCAGATTTTGCAACCTTTGATCAAAAAAATCAAAGTTTAATATCTTTCCTTTTTCTCCCTTGAACTTTTTTTGATTTATTTTTTCTTGCAATAGCTTTGAATCAATAATGAAATCAATTTTTTGTAATTGATTCTTCAGATCCTCCTCAACAATTCCAAATATTAATGAAGAACCTTGCCAAGTAATAAGATCTTGTTGGAAAGTTGAAAATTGCATTTTAAAAAAAATTTTAATTGTTTGTAAAAGTAGTTGACCACCTATTTCTAGTTTCTTTATTAAATGGTGGCATCCATAAATATATTAGTTTCTGTTCTAATCTACGTCTTGATTTGGCTTCTTTGGGGACATCTAAAAAAAAACGTATATCTAACTGATTAGTTAGATTGTTATATGTTAACGCTTCTTTATAGTTACTAAGGTAATTTTTGCAGTCATGCACACCTTTCCATCTTTTATTAGCTGAATTGGTTTCCCCTATATAGAGAATTATTTGAGAGCTACCTATCGTATCAATTACAAAATACATAGCTGGACCATTATGTACGAATTGATTTGTTCTCCAGAAATTTAACGATAATCCTTGTAGCGAAAAGGGATGAATTCTTGCATGATAAATATTATCGTTCTCGGGAATAATCGAATGTTGAAAAATTTTATTTTGGTTATCTTCCACAATTTTAGATTGATAATCAGAAATTCTATTTCGCCAGGCCATTAAGGTTTTACTACTAACTTTGAGATTATTTGAGAAAGGCAGATTACTTGAGGTATCTAATGCGGAACTAAATAACTCAAATTGCTTATTATTCTTTGAAATATTTTCTAAATTAGAGTTTTCCAAATAAATTTTTATTATGTTTTAGAATGTTAATTCTTAATTATTATTTTTCAAATAAATATTTATAAACTAAAAATTTATTAATCTTGTAATTAATTCAAAAGATTCTTGTTATCTTGGTAAGGAAGTAAACTATTAAGTTAATTAAAATAAAAAATGAGCTTTTTCGAGTCAGATATAGTTCAAGAAGAAGCTAAAAAGCTTTTTACAGATTATCAAGAACTGATGAAACTCGGTTCTGATTATGGGAAATTCGATAGAGAAGGAAAAGTTATGTTTATAAAGAAAATGGAATCACTTATGGATCGATATAAAGTTTTTATGAAAAGATTCGAATTGTCAGAAGATTTTCAAGCTAAAATGACTGTAGAACAACTAAAGACACAGTTAAGCCAATTTGGAATTACTCCTGATCAAATGTTCGATCAAATGAATAAAACCTTGATAAGAATGAAGGAAGAACTTGATAAGAGTTCTTAACTTTCTAAAATTGAATTTTTTATGGTAGATAAATTGGAATTGCCAAAATGGCTCCTCAGGGGAATAGAAGAATCATTTCCACTCAGAAACTTTGATCAAACACTTTCATCTAAAATCAATAAGGCGAATAAAAATAAAAGTAAATTAAGAGTAAAACTTGGTATAGACCCTACAGGAACTGATATTCATCTTGGTCATAGTATTTTATTCAGAAAACTCAGGGCGTTTCAAGATAATGGTCATGTTGCGGTACTAATAATTGGAGATTTTACTGCACAAATAGGAGATCCAACAGGAAAAAACAAAACTAGAGTTCAACTATCCGAAGAAGAGGTTAAGGAAAATTCAAAAACATATTTGAATCAACTAGGGATGGGTAAATCTTCTGATAAATCTATTTTAGATTTTGATTCAGAAGATAAGATAGAAATTAGATACAACAGTGAGTGGTTAAAAAATCTAGATCTTAATTCAATTATTGAATTAATGGGAAGCGCTACTGTTAGCCAGATGCTCGCCAAGGAAGAATTTAATAAGAGATACAGCTCTCAAACTCCAATTGCATTACATGAATTTTTATACCCATTACTGCAAGGCTATGATTCAGTAGCAGTGAATTCAGATATTGAACTTGGTGGCACAGATCAGAAATTTAATATTGCAATAGGAAGAGATTTGCAAAGACACTTTAAACAAGAACCACAATATGGAATATTGCTTCCAATTTTAACTGGATTGGATGGAATTAAAAAAATGAGTAAATCAGAATCGAATACTGTTGGCTTGAGCGAGGATTCACTATCAATGTATTCAAAACTAGAAAAAGTTCCGGATAATATTATTCCATCCTATTTTGAATTGCTTACAGAATTAGACATAACTCACTTAAAAGAAAATAATCCTCGAGATATGCAAAGACGCATGGCCTTGGAAGTAACATCTTTATACCATGGGTGTGAAGAAGCATTAAGAGCACAATCTAATTGTGAAAAACTTTTTTTAGGACTTAAAGAAAAAGTTGGAGAGATTCCAATAATTTCTTTAAAAGAAATAGTGTTCCCTGTGAAATTTTTTTATTTATTAAGCTCATTAAACTTATTTAAATCTAGCAGCGAATCAAAAAGATCTATTAAAGGTGGGGGTGTCAAAATTGATAGTTATAAATTAGTAAATCCAGATCTTGTTTTTGATTCAAAAGAAGCTTTATCAGGCAAAATATTGCAAATTGGTAAGAAAATAATTAAAAGGTTTGAGAATTAGAATTAAATGAAAAAAATTAATACAGAAGAAAAAATAATTTTAGCTATTGATGGATTAGATATATATCAAGCAAAAGTATTGCTAGATAGATGTCCAAATATTAAATGGATAAAAGTTGGCTTAGAACTTTTCACGAGGGAGGGACCTAGTGTAATCAAAATTTTGAAAAATTTAAATAAAAGAATTTTCTTAGATCTTAAATTTCACGATATTCCGAATACTATGAGCGCTGCTTGTTATGAGGTGTCCAAACTAGGAGTTGATATTATTTCTGTTCATGCTTCAGCAGGATCTAAAGCTCTTACTGAAGCAAAAAAGGCATCTATAGAAGGAGCAAAAACAGCTAATGTAAATGCTCCTTATGTTATAGGGATAACTGTTTTAACAAGCTTATCTAATAAGGAATTCCAAACTGATCTTGATAGAAAAAACTCGATTGAGGAAAATGTTATCAGGCTTGCAAAATTGTCTTTTGATGCTGGATTAGATGGATGCGTTTGTTCCCCTTTGGAGGCAAAGATATTGAGATCAATGTATAAAAAAAATTTCGAATTAATTACACCTGGTATTAGGACAAATATTCAAAAAAAAGATGATCAAAATAGAATAATGACTCCTTATGAAGCAATAAGTAATGGAGCTTCTAAATTGGTTATTGGAAGAGCTATCACGAAAGCTAAAGATCCCAATAAGGCTTTTTTGGATATCTGTGAGTCTATTTGTTAATATCATTTACCTTTGATTCTTCTCCTTTAAGTAATCGTCTAATATTTGTTCTATGCTTCCAAATAACTAATATTGAGACAACTAAACTAATCAAAAAGTAAGGATGATTAGTAGATCCATTACCCAAAAACATCAAAAATGGTAAAAAAATTGCAGCTGAGATACTCGATAAAGAGACTATCTTAGATTTTGCAAGAATTATTAAAAAAATTCCCAGTGATGCAAATCCTACTTTCCAAGAAAGAGCAATAAACATTCCTAAACCTGTAGCTACTGCCTTCCCACCTTTTCCTTTTAACCATATTGGCCATATATGTCCTGAAATAGCAGCAATCCCTGCTAAAACTTCAAATAATTTTTGATTTGTATAATATTGAGCAATCTTAACAGCAATCAGACCTTTGCCTACATCAATAATAAAAACAAAAAAAGCAGGCCATTTCCCCACATTTCTTAAAACATTCGTTGCCCCGGTTGATCCAGATCCTATAAGTCTTAAATCAATATTTTTTAGAAATTTACCAAATAAGAATCCTGTTGGCAGTGATCCCAAAAAATAACTTATAGAAATAATTAAAATATGCATAGAAGTTAATTTAGTTCAAGATCATCAAAAATTTCATCATTTGAGCCTGCGAAGGCAAGCCATAATGGAAATTGAAGAATTGGTATTTCTACAGATGTTTCAGCTGCATCCACAATAATAAATGGCAATTCTTCATTAGCCTCTAATCTATCAGCTCTTTCTATAACGCCTTCCGGCCTTTCAAAAAGAACAATGCCGCTATTGGGTCCAAAATCATCTCTTGTAAGACCTAAGGAATCTTGTAGAACTCTCCTCCACTCTCCTAATCTCTCAGGCTGAGAAGCCAATATTAGAGTTTGAAACTGGTCACCATACAATTCACCAAGAATAGCTATTAATCCAGCAGATAATAAAGCATTTTTTTGCCTCGAACCTCTGCTCTCTAGGGATCCCCTTCCACCCATATTAAAGAACCAATCATCCATGACTTCAATATCTGATGAATCAAGGCTTCGTCTTAATTTCCACGGTTCTGAATAAAAATCAGGCTGTTCTATAAAATTTGAGAAACAACTTCTAATGAGTTGTTCATCTGGTTTAAATGTTTCAGATAAGGCAGGAACGGTAAGCAATTCATTTTTGTTTGAAGTCTCTTTTTTTTCGTCAAGAGGAGAAGGCTTAACAACTATTGGTTGTGAAACTAATTCTAGTTTTTCTACATTTTGTGAAAGGTTCTGTAAAGAGCCCGTTAAATATTCTTGGAATCCCTTTACTCTTTTAGCGATATTATCTGATTGACCCTTGAAATTTGATTCAATATCTTTATCTAATTCATTTTTTTTTATTTCTAAATCTTTTATCTCTTTAACCAAGGAGATTTTTTTTGAAATAAGTTCGCTAAAGATTTCATTTGAAATATCATCAATAGATTTATTAGGTTTTTTGCTTACAGAAGTTACCTTATTATTTTTAATTGTTTTATTTTTGATTATCTCATTATCTTTTGCTTTTGTAGTTGATTTATTGATTATTGATTCCTTATCAGGATTATTATTAGAAACTTTAGTATTAGTCATTTAATTAAATTTGTAATTAATCAAAAATTTATTTTTAAGGGTTTTTAATTTCCAGAGATTCAACTTTCTTTATAAGTTCGTTTTTTAGTTGCTCTGGATTAAATAGTATAGGTAATAAATGAGGGCTAGACTTTTCTCTAAAGTAAAAAATACCTGGAATTATGGGGAAAAAGAATTTCCAGGAGATCCAATTTTTAAATGGAAAGGTTCTAATTTCTTTCCCAAGTTGCAAAACTACAAAATCTTCATTAGTGATTTTTATTCTTA
This sequence comes from Prochlorococcus sp. AG-335-A05, assembly GCA_003282425.1. GTDB lineage: Bacteria > Cyanobacteriota > Cyanobacteriia > PCC-6307 > Cyanobiaceae > Prochlorococcus_A. Next base: position 6,849 of record QBZF01000010.1, read on the forward strand.
AAGTAAATGATTGAAGCAATAAAAAAAAGCTAAATGCAGCAAATACTATTGTGGGCCAATAACCAATATCTAGAAATAGGAGCATAAAACTTAAAATTATTAGGATTATTGGTAATTGAAAAGATGGAGAGATGGTTACTGGCTCAGTTAGCTTTGATTTAGTATTAAACATCGATTTATCCAAATAATATTTGTGTTAGAACTACATCCATTAAAGATACAGTAACAAGAGTCATTACCACAGCACCTGTTGTACTTGTTCCAACTTCTTTTGGGCCTCCCTTAGTAGTAAGGCCATATCCGCAGGCAATAATTGATATTAGTAATCCGAAAACTACGGATTTAATTATCATGGATGATAAGTCTGAACTTGTTAAGCTTACATTACCAGAACGAACAGAGTTCCAAAAAACAATGGGAGGAACTTTATAAAAAATTGTGCTCCAGATTTGCCCACTCCATAAAGCAACTGATAAAAATAAAAGACATTGTATTGGTGACATAATTATCATGGAAAGTAATCTTGGGACTACTAAATATTGAATTGGTTCAGTTCTTAACATTGTTATAGCTTCTATTTGTTCTGTAACTTTCATCGTTCCAAGTTGAGCTGCATATGCAGTAGCGACTTTGCCAGTCATTAAAGTAGCAGTTAGAAGAGGAGCCATTTCTCTTGCCATCCCTACAGCTAGTAAGCCCCCTATTTCACTTGAAACTCCCATACTTGTTAATTGTGAAGCTACCTGAATATTAAAAACTGTACCAGCTGCAATTCCTGTAATTAAAACAATGAGTAAACTTCCGGGACCTGATTCCATAAGCTGTTCAAAAAGATCGTTTTTTGAAATTTTACCTCTAAAGATATAGTTAATTGCTTGTCCTCCAATTATGAGGCTTCTTACAAGTCTTTTAAAAAACTTAGGATAGTACATGTTTTTATATTAATTGGTTAATAATTTTTGATCCCACTTTCGCATTATAAATAGTCCAACTATTACTAACAAAGAAGGTATAAATCCAATACATAACCTAATGGTTAATTGAGCTAAAGATGATTGTTCAATAATATTTAAAGTAGAATTGTCCACATAACATGATTGATAACCAGATATATATAGTAAAAAACCTAATACTTGAACACTTAGTCCAATGCCAATTTTCTGAATAAGAACCATCCAAGCAGTATAAAGGCCTGCTGGTTTTTCTGGATCTTCATCTATTGCATCAGGAAGAAGTGACCAAGGTATTAAGTAGGCGGTTGAAGCTCCTATTCCAATTAAACAAATTATGATAATCAAAATTATGAATAGGATAAGGTTATCAAAATTAAGTAAAAAGCCATCTTCAATAGAAGAAACTTTTGACAAAGAAGGTAAAAATAATGCTGCTGTACAAGAAACAATCCAAATAATTGCACCATAGTTTAAAGCTGAAATTCTGTTCAACTTATTTGAAACTCTTGCCCATATTTGTAATCCTATTAGGGCACTTATTTGGAATGGTATTGGAACCCAGTTAGCTATTTCTGAAGGCACATTAAGAACATCCTCTACATAAATTAACGCAACTGTTTGCATTAACTGCAAGGCACACCAAAGTAAAATATAAAGAGAAATAACTTTAAGAAATTTTTTGTTATTAAATATTCTTTTGAATTGAAGTTTAATTGGTTCCGCTTTCCCAGATGGCCGTCTAGCTTTTTTTGCATATGGGGCTAGTCCCCAGCAAGATAATAAGGTTGTTATTACTGCCATAAAACCGCTAATTTTGCCCATCACAAAATATTCGTTATTAGCTAATCCTTCTGAATTTAAAACCACTCCAGCTATTATTAAACCAGTTAAACCAGCTATTATTGAGCCTGTAAATCTTGCGGCATTTAACCTAGTTCTTATTGAAGTTTTTTCTGAGATTTCTGTAGATAGAGCTGCGAAAGGAAGATTAATACTTGTATAAGCAGTCATTACTATTATTGAAATCAAAGTATAGTAAATCGTTCTGTTTATTACAGGACCTGTGGGGATCCACCAAATCGCTGCCAAAGAAATCCCTAAAGGCACTGCAGCAATCAGCATCCAAGGTATCCTTGGGCCCCATCTCGATTTTGTCCTATCACTTAACCATCCTATTAATGGATCGTTTATTGCATCCCATATTTTTATCAACATTAGTAATGAACCTGCAATTAAAACGGGTAAACCTGCCGAACAAATAAAGAATCTAAAAAGGAAGAAGCCAAATTGTGTGGCGGCTAGACCTGTGCCTGCATCTCCAAGTCCATAAGAGAGCATTAATCTTGTTCTTGATCCGGTTATATTTTTTGAGTGTGAATTTTCCAATCTTTTTACTTTGTTGATTGTTTGGTAATGTATTATTGCAAAGGTAATTCTATTACTTATTGCGGGCGTGGTTTAGTGGTAAAACCTCAGCCTTCCAAGCTGAAGATGCGGGTTCGATTCCCGCCGCCCGCTTTTAGATTATATTATTTTTTGTTCCAAATACTTCTTCTGAAATAATTAACACAGAGCTTCTATTATCTACTTTAATAAAAGTATCGGTAATGGGTATAGGCTTAGTAGTTTCAGAATGATTAGTATCAATAATTTTGAGCCATTTACTTTTTGATTTTGGTAAATAAAAATCAATGCTTTTTGAATATGCATTTAAGCCAGCCCAAATTAAAGGATTATTTTCACCTTTATTGATGCTTAATGCAACTGTATGTGACCAACTACTCCAATCTGGACTTTCTAACTTTGGACCATGCCAATAATAATTGGCTAAATTGTTAAATTCTTTTTTATTTGTTGAAGAAATAGGATTAAAAAAATTAATAAATTTTTTTCTTATTTTTATTAAATACTTTAGATAATTTAATAGTTCTAAATCTTGTTGATTTTCATCCCAATTCATCCATCCTAAAGAATTGTTTTGGCACCAAGAATTATTATTGCCGCCTTGAGATCTTCCGATTTCATCACCCATTAGCAACATAGGGACTCCTCTTGAAATAAATAAACTCAAAAGTAAATTTTTTTGTTGCCGCTTTCTTAATTTTTTAATAGATAAGTCTGCTGTAGGTCCTTCAACTCCATGATTCCATGAGTTGTTGTGGTTATCTCCATCTCTATTTTGCTCTTTATTTGCGAAATTATGTTTTTTGTTAAAGGTAACTAAATCTTTTAGTGTAAATCCATCGTGAGAAGTTATGAAATTTATAGACTTTGGTAAGAAATTATTTTCTTTGTAATGTGATGGACTACCTTTTATTTTGTCACTCATATTCCAAGCTGTATCTTTATCCCCTTTCCAAAATCTTCTTAAGTCATCTCTGAAATGCCCATTCCATGTAAACGTTTTCTTAGAGGGGAAATCGTTTAATTTATATAATCCTCCACAATCCCAAGGCTCACTAATAAATTTGATATCGGCAAGTTCAGGATCACATTCAATATCTTCAAAAATTGGTGGATTATCAAGAGGGATAAGATCTTCACCTCTTGACAGGGCAATACCTAAATCAAATCTAAAACCATCAACGCCTAGTTCATTTACCCAGCATTTTAATGACTCTAATATTAATTTTCTAACTAATCCTCTATTGGCTGCTATTGTATTCCCACATCCAGAGATATCCTGATAATTTTTATCTTTGTCGATGAAATAATAAAGATTGTCATCTATCCCTTTCCAAGATATAGCAGGTCCTTGATAATCTCCTTCAGAGGTATGGTTATAAACCACATCTAAAATGACTTCAATGTTTGCTTTATGGCATTCTTCCACAAATTTTCTAAATTCCTCTCTATTTTCTTTGGCGTTATTATTTGAAAGATATTGAAAATGTGGAGTAAACCAATTAATAGGACTATATCCCCAGAAATTTTGTAATCCATTAGGAGCATCATTTGGGTCAAAACAAAATATCGGAAGTAATTCAATACTTGTTATGCCAAGTTTTTTAAGATATGGAATTTTTTTTAAAAATTTTTTAAAACAACTTTCTTCTTCATTAGAGGATTGAGTAAATGCTTTGATATGCAACTCATAAATAATAGTTTCTTCCCATGAGTGTTTAGGTCTAGGGAAATCTTTAAAATTAAAAGATTTCCTATCGCAAACAACACTTTTAAGACAACAATCCATGTTATCTATATTGTTGAGTGCATTTTTTCTTTTGTAATTACTCCATCCAGTAATGCCTCTTGAGCAAGGATCTATGAGAACAGTTTTAGAATAATTTTTATTAAGTCCATTATCATTCTGTTTTACTCTAAAGGCATAGATTGAACCCTCTTTGAGATTATTTATTTCAGCATGCCAATAAGACCCAGTCTTATGACTATGATCTAACTTAAAGATTGTTTTTGGAGCAACTGAATCTTCTTTCTCGAATAATAAAATTTCAATATATTCTGCATTTGTAGCGATTAGAGAGAAATTGACACCTCCTGAAGTTATTGAACTACCCAGAGGCAATGGGTTCCCTACCTTTATATCATTCACTGTTTATTTATTTCTTTAATTTTTTTTATAAATGAACTAATTTAATTAAATAATTCACCTTCAGAATCATAAGTGCAAAATAAAAAAAAAGAATCAAATTTGATGTTTCACTCATCAATATTCTTAAATTTAAAAAAATTTAATATTACTAATTAAATGTCCTTTTCTTTATTTTATATTTATATATAAAAAAGTTCAAAACCTCGGTTCAAACGTAATACGTTACTGAACTTTTTTGCTTTTAAAATGGAAAGAATATCCTCTTCATGTGCTGAGAAGAAAATATATCTGAAATTTAATAAAAAATAATAAATATTTGAAATTCTTAGATTGATTACTTTTAATTATAAATTTATTTATAATTAGAAAATAACTTTTTTTAAAGAAAACTAGTTATTGCAAGAGTTTTAGCCCTTCATTTTAGCTAAAGTAAATTTAAATGCTTATAAAAATCTAAGATCTAACAATATTGTTTAATAGCTAAAAATGTCATTAAATTTTGTATAAAGCTTTGCGCCGCCGGCATTTTTGGTTGCCGTATTTGTATTTGCTCCATATGATATGCAAGTTCGAGGTAATTAGACTTGATTTTAAAACTCTTGTCTTTCAAATCTCTGCTATACAAACAATTCAATGAACAAAGCTGATTTAGTAAATCTTGTAGCTGCTCGTACTGAGCTTACAAAAACAGATGTATCTTTAGTTGTTGATGCAGCTATTGAAACTATTGTTGATTCAGTAGTGGAAGGCAAAAAAGTCTCCATACTGGGATTTGGTTCTTTTGAACCAAGGGACCGTTCTGCTAGACAGGGCTTAAACCCAAAAACTGGGGAAAAAATTGCGATTCCCGCGAAAAGAGTTCCTACATTCTCAGCAGGAAAACTATTTAAGGATAGAGTTCAAGGCTAATATTCTAATAGCTTAATTTGTCCTTAATTTAGGTGCTCTTTTTGAGCACCTTTTTTTATAAAGAAAAAAGGATCGATAATTTTTTATATTATTTTTAACATGATTTTATTAGGAGGATTTTTACTTTTTGACTCTTTTTAATTATAAGAAATTCATGTGTTTCTCAATACCTTTGTTAGTTTTATTCTTAAATCCTATTTTTGCCGAACAATTATTACCTAAATCGGAAATTTTAAGAAAAGCAAATGAATGCTTTAAAGATTTGCAATATAAAGTATGTAGTGACTTATTATTTGAAATTGAGAAAATACAGTTAGTTGAGTCTGAGCAAAAAAAATATAAATGTCAGGCAAGTATTCTTGGGTTGCAGACAGAACTTATTGAAGCTTATTACTTTAGAAAGTTAAAGAAAAATAAAAATGGAATGATGCTTCCATATGTGAATAAAAATTGTTAATTCTTGAGAAAAATTTTAAATTTAGAATATTATTAATTTGTTATAAAGGTTGTAATGGTAAAAGGTTTTTCTGAAAGTGAAGTTAAAAATGATAAACCTATTAAGGACTTGGTAAAAGAGAAAAAAGGGTTAGCTTCTTTTCTTAAAGGAAAAAAATTTACTTATACCTTACCAGGTAAAAAGCAGATTAATATATTTGGTTCAGTTGTATTAGTTTTAAATATAATTTTAGTACTTTTGGTTATTTTGTATTTTAATAATCAAGGCTTTCATGATTTTATCTTTAATGTTGGACGATAGCTTAATTTTTTATCGAAAGAATTTTAGAAGTGATATATTTAAATTTTGACAGGAAATTCATGAAAATAGTTAGCTTATTTTTTCAAGTGGTAATATCAGTTATAATTATTGGATTTTCAGTATACTTTTTAAGTGGTTATGACTCTGCTTTCGAGGCGGATCAGTCATGTCACTCATATCTTTCTAATTTGCCTGACCCATCAAATAACCTAGGCTGTGATCATGATACTGAAACTCATCAATGGATACTATATGAGACTCAGGGTAATTTAGAACCAGCAAAAATTATCAAAAAATATAGATATAAGTTTTTATAGTTTAATTTTTTTATAAAAGAATTTGGCACTCAAAATTGAAATGATTGCTGTAATTGTAAAAGTAAGATATTGATATATGCTCCCCTCTTGATAGATATTATTTTTATAAAGAGGAAAATCTATAAATGAACCAAAAGTTCCCCAGATTATTACCCAAGCTGAAATATATAGGAAAATTTTCAAAGGATTAGATTTTTTTTCTTCCATTTTCAATTTATACCAAAGATTGAGGAAGTAACAGGTCTTCCTTTGAAAACTAATTCGGTTAATAAGAGCATTAAAAAACCGATCATAGCTGCTCTGCCATTAACAAGTTCAGCACTACTATTAAATCCAAAAACATCTTTTACTTCATCACCTTGATTATCAACCCACTTTGAATATTCACTATCAGAAGATGTATTATTTGTATCTTCATTTAGATTTTCAATAGGACTATTATCCGAATTTTTTAATGGGGGATTTTCTTCTTTCATGAAAAATGTCTTTTTAATAATGATAGTGACTTAAAACAAATTTAATTGAATTGGAATTCAAATATTAAAAAAAATTATGGTAAAAGTAATTATCCACAGTATTTGAAGTCTTAAAATTAATTGACAAATAATATTTATTTTTTCTTTGGAGCAAATATCGCCATTTGAATTGATAATTGGTTTCTCAATAATTTCATCGTTGTATTTGTTCTTACCTCCTAATTTGATATTGGAAATATATGCAAAAATAGCCTCTGAAATACCAGAATTAGGAGAATCATATTTAATTCCATCAGAGTAACTTTTTTTAATGACAGAAATATATTTTTTAATTTTAGAACTAACCAAAGGTAATGTTAATAAAACTAATCTACTTGGAAGGAAAGTTGAACAATCTTCAATTTTTGCACTAAAAAAACCTAGATATTTGTACTGGTCAAATTTATAGCCGATCATTGAATCCAAAGTACTTATTGCTTTATATGAAAAGCCCAGTGATAAAGGACCTGGAAGAAAAATCGAAAATTTGATAAGAACTGTTCCAATAAATATCCAAAAAAGCGGACCAAAAATCCCATCAACTGAATTTTCTGTAAGACTTTCAATACTTGATCTCAAAAGATGCTCTAACGAAGCTGTACTTACATCTCTACTTACAATTCTTTGAACTTTTTCTTTAACTATTTGTTCAGTTTTTTGATCAGTTATTTTGTCATTTATAAGATTTGAAATTTCTTTTACACTAGAGATTAGACTTTTTGAAGCTAAACAACTCGATAAGCCTAAGAAGATTAATATTCCAAAAATAAGATTGCTTTTTGATTGAATGAAAATTAATTCAATAATCTTACCGATCACAAAGCTTGTCGCGATAGTGGATAGTGCAATAAATAATCCGCCCCAAAATAATATCCTCTTATTTTTCTGGAAATTATGGATAAAAAAATTAGTTATTTGTTTTATGTAAAGTCCAATTATTTGAACAGGATGGATGATAAACCTTGGATCACCAATTAAAAGATCAAATCCAATCGAGCCAATAAATATAAAATATAAATTTATTTCAGCCAACTGAACATAGCACGAAGACCTTTTCCAACTTTTTCTATCTCGTGTTTTGAATTTTCTTCTCTCAATTTTGTCATTAAGGGTTTGTTATTATCACATTCATCTACAAAATTCTTAGCGAAAGTACCATCTTGAATATCTTTTAAAATTTTCTGCATTTCTTTCTTTGTATCATTATTTATTAGTCTTTTCCCACTAACATAATCACCATATTCTGCAGTATTTGAAATTGAATCTCTCATTTGAGATAATCCTCCCTTGACCATAAGATCGACAATTAACTTTACTTCGTGTAAACACTCAAAATATGCTAATTCGGGTTGATATCCTGCCTCAACAAGAGTTTCAAATCCTGATTTAACCAGTTCTGATAAACCACCACATAGAACTACCTGTTCTCCAAAAAGATCTGTTTCAGTTTCTTCTTTGAAATTTGTTTCAAGAATCCCAGCTCTAGTACCTCCAATACCTTTGGCATAAGACATAGCTAATGATCTCGCATTGCCTGAATAGTCTTGTTCAACTGCGAATAGAGCAGGAACTCCTTGGCCATTTTGATATTCCCAACGAACAGTATGTCCAGGCCCTTTTGGTGCAATCATTACAACGTCGACAAAATTAGGTGGCTTAATTAGTTCGAATCTTATATTAAATCCATGTGCAAAACTTAATATCTTACCTTCTTTTAAATTTGGTTCTATCTCTTTGATATAAACCTCTTTTTGGAACTCATCTGGAAGCAGAATCATAATCCAATCTGCTTTTTCACAAGCCTCAGAAACAGTAAATACTTTTAATCCATCATTAATAGCTTTGCTTTCAGAATTACTACCTTTATATAACCCTACTATTACATCCATTCCACTGTCTTTAAGATTTAAAGCATGTGCATGGCCTTGTGAACCGTAGCCTATTATTGCGATAGTTTTATTTTTTAATAGGCTTAGGTCAGCATCTGTGTCATAAAAGAGTTGTGTCATTAGTTGTAACTTCTAAACTTTTGATAGTTAATATATTAGACATTAAAGGTGTAAATAAACCATATAATTGCTCATTTAAAAATTAATATTTAAATATCAATTTTAGATAATAAGAGCTAGCTGGCCTCGCTTGGATGTGAAATTACTCTATCAATTAGCCCATAGTTTTTAGCTTCTTCAGCACTTAGAAAATAATCTCTGTCAGTATCTTTTTCTATTTTTTCAAAGGATTGTCCTGTCATATCAGACATAGAGTGATTCAACATATCTTTGATTCTCAGTATTTCTCTAGCTTCTATTTCAATATCACTAGCCTGGCGTTGTGAAGTCCCTCCTAGTGGTTGATGAATCATAATTCGACTATGAGGTAGAGCAACTCTTTTACCTTTAGTACCAGCTCCTAGTAAAAATGCTCCCATTGAGGCTGCAAGACCTACGCATATAGTGACTACATCGCTTTTAACGTATTTGATAGTGTCATATATAGCCAAACCTGCCGTGACTGATCCTCCAGGACTATTTATGTAAAGATAAATAGGTTTTGTATTATCATCAGAATCAAGGTAGAGCATTTGAGCTACTAAGCTGTTCGCAATTCCATCATTAACTTCTTGTCCGAGAAATAAAATCCTCTCAACTCCCAATCTTGTATAAATGTCTACCCATCTTTCGTATTGACTTCCTGGGAGTCTATAAGGGACGCTTGGAGTTCCTATTGGCATAATTTTAAAAAAGTAGTGAGTTAAAAGTAGGGGTTAAATGTTATTTGGCAAATCTTTTTGACTTGTGAGTATTCTATCTATCACTCCATAATCTAAAGCTTCTTGAGGGTTAAGATAACTCATCCTATCAGAATCTTTCGAGAGCTCTTCAATACTTTTACCAGTGTTGCGTGATAAGATCTCCAGCATTGATTTTTTATTTTTTAATACCTCTTCTGCCCTTATTTGGATATCAGTTGCTTGCCCTCTAGCACCGCTAATTGGTTGATGCAGAACAATAGATGCATGTGGGAGAGCTGCTCTATGCCCTTTAGTCCCTGAAGACAAGATAACTGCTGCTGTTCCCATTGCTTGCCCAATACAAATTGTATGAATAGGAGGTTTAATGTAGTTGATGGTATCGCAAATAGCAAAAGCTTCTGTTTCAAAACCAACCGCATCTCCGGTATACCAGCTAGTGCCTGTTGAATTTATATAAAAATATATAGGTTTGTCTGGATCATCAAATTCTAAATAAAGGAGTTGAGCAATAATTAGCTCGGTAACATCCATTCCTAATTGTCTTTTAGCGTCATCGTCTGAAAATAACGGTAATCCTAGGTATACAATTCTCTCTTTTAGCAGAAGAGAAGGCAAATCTGGTGGCGGAGTCCTCATAGCGGTATTTTCGCCGTAATAAGGAGCAGATACAGTCATATGTTCTACAAAATGAAAACTAGTTTGATTCTAGCTATATTTAGCCCTGTGTCGCTGGAGATTTAAAAGATTTGTTTGACTCCGGATTATTTATCAATTTCCCAAATACCATTCTTCCAGTGGGCGTTTGTAATGCCCCAGTAATAACTACGTCTAGTCTTTCTCCAACAAATTTCTTTGCATCATCAATTACTACCATTGTCCCATCATCTAAATATCCAATTCCTTGCAATTTTTCTTTACCCTCTCTGACTATTTTTATATTAAGTGATTCTCCAGGCTGTACTTCTGGCCTTAAAGCTATAACTAAATCGCTCAAATTCATAACTTTTAATTCTTTTACCTCTGCAATTTGAGAAAGATTATAATCTGCCGTAATTAAAGTGCCTGCCATATCCTCCGTAATTCTTAGAAGTTTTTCATCTACCCCATTCCCCTCATATTTAGTTGGGTTTATTACAAGTCTTCTTCCATAAAGTTCTCTCAGCTCTTTTAATAATTTAAGACCTCTTCTTCCTTTCCCTCTTTTTTCATTGCTACTAGAGTCAGCTAAAGTTTGTAGCTCATCAATTACACTTTGGGCCACAATTAATTGCCCCTCAAGTAATCCACAGCTTAATAAACCATTTATCCTTCCATCAATAATTACACTAGTATCAAGAATTTTTGGGCTTGCTGCTGGAATTATTCCTTCGTTTACCAAATAAGCGTCGGTATTAGTAGGGTTAAATAGTCTTAACAATGTCCTGCCGTGAGTATCAGCTAATTTATAACCAAGTGCCCCAAAGAAAAAATTACTAAGAATGGCTGCTAAAGGTTTTGCAAAAAATACTTCCCTTGGAAATGGAATCAACAATATTGGCGCAAGTAGTAGATTTGCAACAAGTAATCCCAAAATTAACCCTACCGCTCTACTTATTAGTAAATCCGTTGGCATTGTCCGTATTTGATCAAGGAATGTTTTTCTAAGCTGTAAAAACACAAACCCTGCTGCTAATCCAATAAAAAATCCTATTATCGCTAGTACAATTCTAAAACCTTCTACATTAGAGACTTGTTTAAGTATGTCTATTGGTAGAAGATCAACCCCAAGCCATCCTGATGCCGCTCCAGACAATACAAATAAAATTAGTACTAAGATATCCGTCATATATATAATCTACTAGGATTTATTAATTGAGTAAATAAAAATTTTATTTTTTAAAACTCCTCTATGTTTTTTTTTAAGCTTTATATTTTGTTTCTATAATGAATAAATCGCCAAGAAGTGCATACGTACACATACCTTTTTGCCACAGGAGATGTTTCTATTGTGATTTTGCGGTTATACCTTTAGGCAATAAAATCGAAAGTTTAGAGGGATTTGGAAGTAGAACCGTAAAAGAATATTTAACCTATTTAAAAAAAGAAATATTATCAATCAAACATAAATCTCCTCTTTCAACTATTTATATCGGTGGAGGAACTCCTTCAATTTTACATCCCTTACAGATTAAAGATTTAATAAATCTTTTTAAGGAGAGTTATAAAATTGATTATGGTGCCGAAATTACAATGGAAGTTGACCCAGCTAGTTTTAACGAGGTTGATCTATATGGTTTTATTAAGGCTGGGATTAATAGATTTAGTCTTGGTGTTCAAAGTTTTAATAATCAGGTTCTCGAACAGGCAGGAAGAAGACATTGCAGTAAAGATGTAGAAAAATCTTGTTTTTGGTTAAAGAAAGCATATGATCATGGTCTTATAAAAAGTTGGAGTTTGGATTTAATTCAAAATTTACCAAGAAGTGGTTTTAAAATATGGCAAGAAGACTTAAAACAATCGTTAAAGTTCTGTCCTCCACACATATCAATTTATGATTTAAGTATTGAGAATGGAACTGTTTTTAAGAAATTAATTGACTTAGGTAAACTATCTTTGCCAAATGATGATGAAGCTTATAAAAATAGTGAGTTAACAAATACTATTTTGAAAGCTTCAGGTTATTCAAGATACGAAATTTCCAATTATTCTATTCCTGGACATCAATCAAGACATAATAGAGTTTATTGGAAAGGTCTAGGATGGTGGAGTTTTGGTCAAGGTTCGACTAGTTCTCCTTGGGGCGAGAATTTTACAAGGCCAAGAATTAGTAAAGACTATAAAAAATGGGTAACTAAGCAATGCGAAATCAAATTAGAATATTCACTCATTAACCAAGAAAATATTTATAAAGAATTGGATGAGAAAATCATGTTAGGAATGAGACTTAAAGAGGGCATCAATATTTATAATTTATTAAATGAACAAAATTGGGATGATAAAAAGTCCAAAATAGCTTTAACAAAGTTATTAAAGGCATGGGCCCCCTTCCTGGAAAGTGGCCTTTTGATTAAAAGAGGAAATAGATTTTTTTTTAGTGATCCAAAAGGAATGGAATTAAGCAATCAAATTCTTGTTTCAATGTTTAGATGGTGGGAAAAATTTAACTGAGCTTTTCTGCTGCTACCCATTCTTTTAGTTTTTCACCAAACAATTTTTTCCCATCAATAATTGGTTTACAAAATGGGGGTTGCCTATCATTTAGTCCTAACAAATCAGCAGTAACTCTTACTTGTCCATCACAAAATTTTCCTGCACCTATTCCTATTGTTGGTATCTCTAATTCGGTTTGAATTTCTTTAGCAAGTAATTCTGGAATATGTTCTAAAACTATAGAAAAACATCCTAATTTTTCTAGTGATAAAGCATCTCTTTTGATTTTTTCGTGACTTTCTGAATTGTTACCTTGTTGTTTAAAGCCTTGATTCAAATAGCTCTGTGGAGTAAGCCCTAAATGTCCCATGACAGGAATCCCCATTCTTATGAGCCTTGAAATAACATTCTGTACCTCTGGATCAGCACCCTCAACTTTTACTGCCTTTGCATAAGTATTCTTAATTATTTTTCCAGCATATTCAACTGCCTTATTTTCTCCGCATTGATAAGTAAGAAAAGGCATATCACATACTAATAGGGACTGTTCTTCTATTTCTTTGTTGAACCCTCTAGAAACTGCATTTGTATGATAAATCATATTCTCTAACGTAACAGGCAAGGTTGATTTATATCCTAAACAGACCATTGCTAAAGAGTCTCCCACTAGAACAATATCTGCACCTGATTGCTCAGCTAGAGAACCTGAAATAGAATCCCATGCAGTTAATGCAATAATCTTTTGAGATTTTTTTTTATATTTAACTAGTTCTGATGGCAACATAAAAGCTATGTATCTTTTTTTATCAAAAATTGCTAGTATTATTTTGACTCGGCCTTTCGCGGTTTTAACGCCCAAATCTGGTCAGGATCGGAAGGTAGCAGCCACAAGGGATGCTTGAGGCAGGCGAGATAACCGAGTCACTAAATTTTAGCGATTATTCGATATCTTTTTTATTCTGCCTTAATCTTAAAAATTCTGGAATATTAGCACCTGTGTCTTTATTATCAGAAATATTATAAAGTGGCTGATTAGATAATCTATTTTTAATCCTTTGTTGTTTTAACGGTTGATTGGTTTCGAAACCTGTTGCAATAACAGTTACCTGTATTTCCCCTTCCATTGATTCATCTATAACAGCACCTACTATTATGTTTGCTTCTGGATCTACAACATCATAAATAATTTCTGAGGCTGAAGTCATATCCTCTAATGTCATATCTTTCCCACCCGTAATATTTATCACACAACCTTTGGCTCCATCAATTCTTGCCGCTTCTAATAAGGGGCTATTCATTGCCGCTTGAGCAGCCTCTAACGCTCTAGATCTACCAGAACCAATACCTATACCAAGCAGGGCAGTGCCAGCCTCAGTCATTACGGACCTAACATCAGCAAAATCAACGTTAACTAATCCAGGGCATGTAATTATGTCACTTATACCTTTAACTCCCATCCTTAAAACATCATCAGCATTTCTAAAGGCTTCTTGAAGTGGAGCTCCTGCAATTACGTCTTTTAAACGATCATTTGGAATCACAATAAGCGTATCAACGTTTTCTGCTAATCTTGCGATCCCTTCTTCTGCCTGACGCATTCTCCTTTTACCTTCAAAAGAAAATGGCTTGGTTACTATTCCAACAGTTAAAGCACCACTTTGCTTGGCAACCTCAGCAACTACTGGAGCGGCTCCTGTTCCAGTTCCTCCTCCCATACCTGCAGCAATAAAAACCAAGTCAGATCCCTCTAATGTTTGTTGCAATTCATCTTTAGATTCCTCAGCAGCTTTTTGACCAATACTTGGATTCCCTCCTGCTCCAAGACCTCTTGTTAAGTTCTGACCTAGCTGAACTCTACGATCTGCAGAAGATTGTAATAATGCTTGCGCATCAGTATTTAAAACTCTGAATGAAACGCCTTCAAGATCACTATCAATCATCCTGTTTACAGCATTACTCCCACCACCCCCTACACCAATTACTTCAATTTTGGCATTCTGACTTGGAAGGATGTCTTTTGATTGATCAAAGTTTGGATTGTTTCCGAAGCTCATCTCTAAATAAAATCAAATACTAGTATTGGATGCATTATGAACTCACTAAGCTGATATGTAGGATTTTCTTGAAGAAAGTCCTTAAATATTAACTTGTCAAAAATTTAAGTGAATAACCGAAACCCTTTCAATTACTGATCTAATCAAAAAAACTTTTATGAAATTTGTTTTCAATTATTAGGGTTTGAACACTTTAATTTTTGGATTGTTGGGGTCAGTTAAGTCAATATTATCTATTTTTTCTAAGATATTATTTTCTTTTATTTGGTTTTTCATATTATTTACTATTTGTAATTGATTTTCTATTCTTTTTGGATTAAATCCTAACAATATTGTTTTTAGACTTTTTTCCTCTAAAGTTAAAAAGCCATTAGGGGAGAAAGTTATTGTAATGAATTCAACATCGTTATTTTTTTGGTAATTCAAAATTTTTGATAGTGTCTCTTTAAAGTTTTCTTCCCATCCAAAAACTTTACTAGTTATTTTTTTCAAATTTACTTGATCTGAATATTTTAGACTGATGAAGAAACCATCTTCATCAATGAAACCAGATATTTTTTCCCCTTTAAAAATCCTTTCACCATAAGCTATTGGAGTTCTTGTTTTAATTAGAATTTTTAATCCAAAAGGGAATATTTGTCTGAAAACTGAAACATTCTTTAGAGATAAATTCTTTTTTAATTCTTTTTCTGCGTAAGTGGTTTTGATAAATATCAATGAGGTTGGGAGATTTATAGATGAGTTAGCAACAATATCGTCTATAGAAAATAACTCGCTACCAACAATAGAAATTTCTTGGTAGTTAACTTTTTTAAAAGTTTGTGAGGTTGCATAGCTTGTAAAAAATAAAAAAGTAATTAATAAAAAAAACCTTTTATACTTTAATTTTTGTTGATCCTTCACAAATCACATCTAACTTTTTCCATCAGTTGATCCATCCACTCTCTTGCCCTCTCTGCATCTGAAAATGGAACATCCATCTCTTTCCCATCCCCAACGAGTCTGAGCCTACACTTACCTTGAGATTCATTGGTTAAAGGAGCTTCTCCAGAGGTAAGGGCCAATAACTCTACTAATTCAAGTTTCTTTATTGTAAAACTATCTTTTTCTTCAAATATTCCAGCTTCAAACGCACTCCATCTTAATTCACCATCCTTTAAAAAAGCTGCACCAGAACTATCTAATTTGCAAATTTCAGAACCACTAGCCCAATTCCTAAAAAGATTTTGCCTTCTTCTTTCTAACCAACCAAGAGCTGTTAAAAGAACGAAGATTAAAAGTAACGGTAACCAAAGTAGCCCTTGCAACATTTGACCTTAATCTATAAATCTGAGGATATATCTACCAGTTTAGCCACAAGTTGATCAATATTTAAACCTGAAGCATTCCAAAGCATGGGAAACATACTTTTACTAGTAAAACCAGGAATTGTATTTATTTCATTCAGAAAAATTTTATTTGAAATCTTTTCTAAAAAGAAATCAACCCTTGCAAAACCGTAAATATTTAATGCTCTACAACTTCTAATAGCAATATCTTTAATTTGTTCAGACATTTGAGAATCAATATCAGCTGGAATAATTATTTGATTATCCATCGAATATTTTGAATCATAATCGTACCAATCGGTTGAATAAGAAACTTCACCGATTTCAGATGCGATAAGTTTTAAATTACCAATTATGCCGCATTCAAGTTCTCTAATATTTAAACCCTCCTCGATAACAATTCTTGAGTCTATTCCCCGAGCCTTTTGTAATGCTTTAATTATTTCTGATCTAGTTTTGGCCTTCGAAATACCAAGTGATGAACCTGAATTAGCAGGTTTAACAAAAACTGGTAACTTTAATTTTTCAATAATATCATCAGATACTTTATTTAAAACATTATCATCACTAAGATCCTGATTTTGGATAGTTAAATAATTTACTTGTGGAATTTCTAGATGTGAAAATATTCTTTTCATTAATACTTTATCCATTCCTAAAGCAGAACCTAAAATCCCCCCACCAACTAAAGGTTTTTTGGTAAATTTTAATAATCCATGAATTGCTCCATCTTCTCCATTTAAACCATGCAAAAGGGGGAACCATATATCAATACCTTGAAATTCAATTTTGTTTGGAAAGTTAATTTCCCCCTTAGGAAATATTTGGTAGTTATCCATCGTTTCGTTGCTACTATTTTGTTTTAATAATTCGAGAGATTGATTATTATTAATCCAAACTCCATGCTTATTTATATAAAAAGCTTTAACTTTAAATCTGGCTATGTTCGTTTTTGAAATTAATGCTTTAAAAACTGTCTTAGCAGAAGATATAGAAACATAATGCTCGTTAGACTCTCCTCCGAAAATTATTCCAATACATTTTTTTTCTTTTTCTAACATTTAGAAAAATTACTTTAAAATTTGTCCGCTTAAAGAAAAAGATCTCGCTTCCTTTATTTTGACATTTATTTCATCACCAAATGAATAACTAAATCCAATATTTTTTGGTATTTCTACAAAAGTAAGTCTGTTCGTTCTGGTTCTTCCCATTATTTGAGAGGTATTTTTTGGATTCAAGCCCTCGATTAAAACACTTTCAATATTATTTAAATATCTTTGATTTCTTTTTCTAGAGGTTGTTTCAACTAGTTCATTAATTTCTTTTAATCTTTCCTTTTTAACTTCCTCAGGAATTTGATTATCCCAAAAAGCTGCTGGGGTATTTGGTCTTGGAGAATAGGCGGCGGTCATAACTTGATCAAAGCCAATATCAGATATTAATTTTAATGTCTCACGATATTGGTTTTCTGTTTCTCCTGGGAAAGCAACTATTGCATCAGCAGTAATTGATGCATTTGGCATTAATTGTCTTATATTTTCAATAATTCTTTTATATTTCGCGATTGTGTAACCTCTAGCCATCAATCTCAGGATTTCATCATTACCACTTTGGAAAGGAATATGAAAATGCTCACAAACTTTGTCTAATTCATAACAAGCGTTTATAAGTCTTTTTGAAAAATATTTTGGATGACTTGTAGAAAATCTTATTCTCTTAATTCCCTCTACATCATGAATAAAATAAAGAAGATCAGTAAGGGTATTTTCCTTCCTGCCTTCTTTTGTCGTTCCTGGAAGATCTCTACCATAGGCATCAATATTTTGCCCTAAAAGTGTTACCTCTTTAAAATTATTATGAGCTAGTGTTTCTATTTCACTTTTAATTGCATCAGGATATCTTGACTGTTCTTTGCCTCTAACAGATGGGACAACACAATAAGAGCATCTTTCATTGCAACCATAAATGATATTCACCCAACCACAAATAGAGCTATCTCTTCTTGGATTAGTAATATCTTCAGATATAAAAGTTTCTTCAGTGGCTACTACCTGATTACCTGAATCAACCCTCTCTAAAAGACTTTCAAGATTATTAACATGTTGTGGTCCCATTATTAGATCAAGTTCGGGCACTCTTCTTAAAAGGGATTCACCCTCTTGTTGTGCGAGGCAACCTGCTACAACTAATTTTAAATTTGGAGTGCTATGCTTTCTTTTGACTTGTTTTCCTAAAAAACTGTAAACCTTTTGCTGAGCACTATCTCTTATTGTGCAGGTGTTATATAAAACTAAATCCGCTTTTAATTCATCAATAGCTCTGGAATATCCCATTTTTTCAAGAGTACCAGCCATCCTTTCGGAATCGGCTTTATTCATTTGACAACCAAAAGTTGTTATCCAATAACTGCCAATAGAGAAATTTTTGTAAGTCTTTTCTTCTTCTTGGATTGGTTTGGGTAGCACTTTGCAAAAAGTTTTGAAGGACTTTTGTTAATTCAAAATTATAATTAAAATAATTTTGGAGCAATTTTTTGAGGGCGAGCGAGGGGATTCGAACCCCCGAATAGCGGCGCCACAAGCCACTGCCTTAACCACTTGGCGACGCCCGCCTCACATATATAAATTTAACAACTTACGTGTAAAATTTCATGCATATTTGTATGTTTTAGAAGATTTTGAAGTATTTTCCTATTTCTATATAAGCTTTATTAATGTTTTAAAATAATATAAAACATATTAAATCTTGAACAACTCGGGAAAAACAGAGGTTCTTATACCCAGATGCCTTTGTGAAATAGAAAATGCTTATAACCTCAATGTTGATGATGAGGGTTTCGCTTCTGTTTTTGTTGCTTGGGAAAAAGGAATTGTTTCTGAACTAAAGCCGATAAATATCAAAAATAAAAAACCAAAAAAAATTCTTTTTCCAAGATTTGTTGAGACTCACTCACATCTTGATAAAGCTTTCACTTTTGGAGAGTTTCCTAATTTTAAATCAAACTATCAAGAGGCTTTATCAGTAAATTTAGAGGAGCATAAAACTAGATCTAAAATTAAAGTTCTAGAGAGAACTGAAAAGTCACTCAAGTTGGCTCTCAAAAATGGTTATAGAGCTATTAGGAGTCATGTTGATACCTACGAAAGTCAGGATAATAATATTTGGGATGAGCTTTTTAAACTCCAAAAAAAATATTCCTCTAAGTTAAAATTGCAATATGTAGCATTAGCTCCATTGGAGTTTTGGGATACTCCCCATGGAGAGGAATTGGCAGAAATGTTTTCTAAGGAAAAGGGTATTTTAGGTGGAGTTCTTGTTCCTCCCTTTATAAATAAAACAAAAATAAAATACTTGCTCTCTAAAACTCTCTTGCTTGCAGATAAATATAAATTAGAAATTGATTTGCACATAGATGAATCAACTATTGAGCCTGGAGCGGGTATAAAAGTTCTTTTGGAAACTATTGATAGATTAAATATTAAAGTCCCAATAACGTGTAGTCATTTAAGTAGTATTTTATCTCTCAATAAAAATGAGATTCTTAATCTGGGAAGCAAAATTGCTGAGAAGGATATAAAAGTGATTGCACTTCCTCTTACAAATTTCTGGTTGCTTAATCGGAGAGAAAAAAGTACATCCTTAAATAGACCAGTTGCACCAATAAAGCAACTACAAAAATCATTAGTCGATGTTTCTATCGGGAGCGATAATGTTCAAGATCCTTGGTATCCATTTGGTAATTATGATCCCGTTTATTTGATGTCACTTGCAATGCCAATGCTTCAATTAAATCCTTGGGAAAGATTGACTTTATCTTCCATTTTTTTGTCACCAAGTAGATTATTGAATTTAACTTGGGACGGGGTGGTTAAAAAAGGTTGCCCTGTGGATTTTGTGCTTTTAGATGCTGAAAAGTGGGCTGATATTTTCTCAACAAATCTAAAAAGAGAAGTCCTTATAAACGGCGAATTGTATAGCTAATCAATTATTTTATATTTAAAGCAAAAAATTAATTATTAATGTCATTAAAAAATTCAAAATTAATAGAACAATTAAAAAAAATTGATAATTTAGAAATTATTGAAAGGACTTCCGATGTAAAAAGGCTTTCAAAAGACTTTTATAATTATTCTCCAATACTCGAAAAGAAACTAGATGGTTGTATCGCTGACTTGGCGGTACGACCTATTGATCAAAATGCAGTAAAGAAAGTAGCAAAAATTTGTTGGGATTTTTCGATACCACTTACTTTAAGAGGTTCAGGAACAGGTAATTATGGACAAGCTGTCCCTTTGTTTAAAGGGATTGTTATGCAAATGAATTGTTTAAATAAAATTGACGAATTTTATCCTGAGACAGGTTTTGTAAAGGTACAATCTGGATGCTTAATGGGCGATTTAAATAAAGAACTAGAAAAATATGGAAGAGAATTAAGGTTGCTTCCCAGTACATGGAAAACTGCAACTATAGGAGGTTTTATTGCAGGAGGCTCAGGAGGTATTGGTTCAATTAGATGGGGATTTTTAAGAGATCCAGGGAATCTTATTGGTTTAGAAGCTGTAACAATAAATGAAGAGCCTAAATTACTAAGATTTGATGCTGAAGAATCAGAACCTTTAAATCATGCGTATGGAACTAATGGAATTATTACTTCATTATTAATCGCTACTGATATAAAACGTAAGTGGTACTCGATAATAATTGACTGTGAAGAGTTAAATAAGACAATCGAAATATTAAAAACATGTACAACTGCGGCAATTGACTTAAAGCTTGGCGCAATTCTTGAGAAGGACATTGTTGATCAAATGCCATCCTGGTTTAAAGGTAAATCTAAAAGTCACAAGATTTTGATTCAATCAACGCTTGGGGGGATAAAAACTATTGAATTAATTTGCAAAAAATATGAAGTTAATTCTTATCTTCTTGGAGAAGAAGATAAATTAACAAATGGAATATCTGAAGTAGTGTGGAATCATACAACTCTACATATGAGAGCAAAGGACAAAAACTGGACATATTTACAGATGCTTTTACCTCTAGATAAGGAATTCGAATTAATTAATTCTTTGAGAGAAAGATGGGGTAAGAATATTCTTTGGCATCTTGAAGCTGTTGCTCAACAAGGAGTCCCTAGATTAGCCGCTTTGCCTGTAATAAAATGGCACAGTTCAGATCAAATAAACCAGATAATTGATAATTGTAAGAAACTGGGAGCAATTATTTTTAATCCACATGTATTAACTGTTGAGGGGGGTGGATTAGGAGTTATTGATTCTGATCAAGTAAAAGCAAAATTAAAATTTGATCCGAAAGGTTTATTAAATCCTGGTAAATTGCAAGGATGGGAAATAAAAGATGAGTTTAATATTTAAAACTTTTTATTTTTGCAAATTTAATAAACTCAGCAACTAAAAATATTGAGCCTGTAAGTACGGGAGTACATTTTGGCCATTTTTCAAGCTCCAAAAGATAGTTAAATGCCAGATCAACTTTTTCAAACTCATTTATATTTAAATGATTTAGCTCTTTAATATTAGAGAGATCTTTTAATTTCCAACTTGCTTGATTAGGAACTGGGACTAAAAGTATATGATCATTTTCTTTAATAAGAACCTTTATGATTGAGGCAATATCTTTGTGTATTTGGACTCCTAAAATCCAATAAATGCCTTCCTTATTATAATTCCAAGTTTCCCTTTCCTCTGAAAGGGCTTTTGCTGCAGAGTAATTATGTGCAGAATCAACAAGAATTTTTTTATTAAAACAGTTAATTATTTCTAATCTCCCGCTCCATTTTGTATTCTTTAGTCCTTCCTTAATGGAGCGTTCTTTAACCTTAAAGCCAAAATTAATTAGTTCTTCAATTACTCCAATAGCAACAGCTGCGTTTTGTTTTTGAAAATTACCATTTAAACCAATTTCATAATCATTTGATAGTGATTCTTTCCATATGATTTTTGC
>QBZF01000011.1 GCA_003282425.1 Prochlorococcus sp. AG-335-A05
AAATGATAATATAGTTAATTGAAATAAAAATAATTTACTGACTTTAGAGATGCCAAAAAAAGCAACAAATCAATCTACAAAAGATACAATAAATTAGGGTAAATAATTAAATAAATTATTTGATTACAAATACTATAATTTCGAATGAAATCACAACATAACAAAGAAAAAAAATCTGGCTTTTCCTATAAAGAAACTTTGAATTTACTGAAGACTGATTTTTCGATGCGAGCTAATTCAGTAATTAGGGAACCAGAGATTCATGAATTCTGGTCAAGAAATAAGATTGATTTGGAATTGGGTTCATCTAACTCAGGTAAAAATTTCACTTTGCATGATGGCCCCCCTTATGCGAATGGTTCCCTCCATATGGGACATGCTTTAAATAAAGTTTTAAAGGATATTATTAATAAATACAAAACCTTAAAAGGTTTCAAAGTTCATTTTGTACCTGGTTGGGATTGCCATGGGTTACCAATTGAGTTAAAGGTTCTACAAAGTTTAAAATCTAATGAAAGAAGAAATTTAGATTCTTTAGGTTTAAGAAAAAAAGCAACAGATTATGCAAAGATTCAAATTAACAATCAACTAGAGGGCTTTAAAAGATGGGGTATTTGGGGAGATTGGGATAATCCCTATTTGACCCTTAAAAAAAATTATGAGTCTGCTCAGATTGGTGTTTTTGGAAAGATGTTCTTAAATGGATACATATATAGAGGTTTAAAACCTGTTCACTGGAGTCCAAGTTCTAGAACAGCACTTGCAGAAGCAGAATTAGAGTATCCTGACGAGCATTTTTCACAAAGTATTTATGTTTCTTTAAATATTACTAAATTATCAGATGCAGTTCTTCTTAAATTTGAAGAAAAAGATCTTAGAAGTAAATTACTTTCTAGTTTAAATAAATTATTTATAGCTATATGGACTACTACTCCATGGACAATTCCTGGTAATGAAGCAGTAGCTATCAATCCTAGAATAAATTATGTTTTTGCCTCGGATCAAAACGGTAATATATATATTTTTGCTAGAGATTTAATTTCTGAAATTTGTGACAAGCTAGATAGAGAATTTAATGTTTTATTAGATGTAAAAGGCTCATTGCTAGTAGGTCTTGAGTATCAGCATCCTACAAAAAATAAGGTTTGCAATATTGTAATTGGAGGTGATTATATAACCACTGAATCTGGTACAGGAATTGTACATACTGCCCCTGGTCATGGCATGGATGATTTTAATATTGGGCAAAAATATCAATTACCCATAACTTGCATTGTCGATGAAAAAGGTAATTTAAATAAGCATGCTGAAAAGTTTTGCGGATTAAATGTTTTAAGAGATGCTAATGATTTGATTATTGAAGATTTGGAGAAAAATAACTTACTCCTTTTAAAAGAAAAATATAAACACAGATATCCTTATGATTGGAGAACTAAAAAACCTACAATTTTTAGAGCAACTGAACAATGGTTTGCATCAGTAGAGGGATTTAGATCTTCAGCTTTGAAATCAATAGAAGATGTTGAATGGATGCCAAAAACAGGTAAAAAAAGAATTTATTCGATGGTTGTTGGAAGAGGTGATTGGTGTATTTCTAGACAAAGGTCGTGGGGAGTGCCAATACCCGTCTTCTATGAAAAAGAAGGGAGAGAAATACTAATTAATACTGAAACTATTAACCATATAAAGAGTTTATTTGAGCAGTATGGGGCAGATGTATGGTGGGAATGGGATGAGAAGAAACTATTGCCAGAAAAATATAGAAATGAATCTGATCGTTGGAAAAAAGGTCAAGATACTATGGATGTCTGGTTTGATTCAGGTTCTAGTTGGGCTGCAGTTTGTGAGCAAAGGGAAGAATTACAATATCCAGCCGATTTGTATTTAGAGGGATCTGATCAACATAGAGGTTGGTTTCAATCATCTTTGCTAACTTCGGTAGCAGTAAATAATAAGCCGCCTTATAAGACAGTTCTAACTCATGGATTTGCTTTAGATGAGAATGGAAGAAAAATGAGTAAATCCTTGGGTAACGTTGTTGATCCTAATATTATTATTAATGGTGGTACTAACCAAAAAATTCAACCTGCCTATGGAGCAGATGTCCTTAGGCTTTGGGTTAGTTCTGTTGATTACTCAGTCGATGTCCCAATTGGATCAAATATTTTAAAACAACTTTCAGATGTTTATAGAAAAGTAAGAAATACAGCTAGATATCTCTTAGGTAATATTCATGATTATGATCCTGCATTAGAGGAAATTGACATTGATCAGTTGCCGTTATTAGATCAATGGATGTTAAATAGACTTGTTGAAGTCTCAGATCTAGTAACAACTGCATATGAAAATTACGAATTTTCAAAGTTTTTTCAAATATTGCAAAGTTTTTGTGTTGTGGATTTATCTAATTTTTATTTAGATATCGCAAAAGATAGATTATATGTAAGTGCTAAAACTCAATTCAGGAGAAAATCTTGTCAGTTTGTGATGTCCAAAATTGTAGAAAATTTAGCCGTCATTATTTCTCCAGTACTTTGTCATATGGCCGAAGATATTTGGCAAAATATCCCATATTCAACTATTGAAAAATCAGTATTTGAAAGAGGATGGCCAAAATTGCCTGAGTCATGGCTTAATCCCGATCTTAATGAACATATCTCTAATTTAAGAACATTGCGAGTAGAAATTAATAAAGCAATAGAAGGTTGTAGAACCCAACAAATGATTGGAGCTGCTCTTGAGACTCAGGTTAATTACCTCCCTGAAAATGAGTTTTTTAAAAATTCTCTTTCTTGGCTTGATAAATTTGGCAATAAAGACGTGGATTTATATCGTGATTGGCTGATAGTTTCTGATTTTAATATAGTTAATAATTTATCTAAGGATTGTTTAACTATCGATAAAAATGAACTTGGAAAGATTCAGATTCTTAAGGCAAAAGGTTTTAAATGTGATAGATGTTGGCATTATCAAAATATCACAATTAAAGGGATTGAAAACACTAAATTATGCGAGAGATGTGCAAATATTATTAATTTATAAAAAGTTGATTTAAATCAATTTAATTATGGCGAGTTTTAGATCTTCTGAACCCTCTATATTATTATTTCTTAAAATTATTTAGAATATTCCTTGATAACTATCATTGTGTTTTAAAAGACTATTTGGAATATTAAAATATAAATGTTTTAATTTTTTGATAATCTCAATCCCTGCCATAATTTGAAAAACCAGAATTTCGGCCACTTTTTGGGAATTTAATTATTGCCCATTGTAATAAACCTAATGTATATATTAATAAGGCAAATAATCCTAAAAATTTTGCAACTGGTTGAGAAAAGCTAGCTCCAAATAAGAAATTAAATAAATTTTTTAAAATCAAGTAGAAATTTGTTGAAGGTTTAAGCCAAATTTCACATTCCGCAGAATTAATAAAAGAAATACAATTAATATTATTTAAACTTTGTATTAAAAAGATTAAAGATATAAAAGTTATAGACCATCGCCAAATTTTCGTAGTTGTAGTCAATGCATGAGATATCCTGTATTCATTTAACTCGTCATTAATATCATTCCAAAACCATATTGAGATTGTCATTATTAGTGTCGAAATATTTGTAATTAAGAGAGCGAAATTGTACTCTCCAATTAGGAGGATAAGACTTATGAAGAATAGAATTGATATTTTCCAATAATTAGATAAAAGTTTTGAGATGGCTTTACTTTTGTTTTTTATAGACCAACAAAATAGAGTTAAAGGAAGACCAACTATAAAGACTAATGAAAGTTGAAAAGATAGCCAAATGGAAAGCTGATTAAGACTGTTCAAAACTTTTTCTTTTTAACACACATAAACATTAAACCTTACCCACCTGCTTCTTAACTTATTATTGTCATAGTTATGAATAATATGCACCATATTTATTTCTACTACGAAAAAATCAAATAATTTTTATGAGACAGCATGTAAATCCACTCAGTAAAAATTTCTTTGAAATAGATCCAATACCCCCTTTGAATAAAGTTTTTGAAAACCCAAAATTGCCTCTCCACATTGATATTGGTTGCGCTTCAGGTGATTTTTTATTCGAATTATCACTTAAAAATAAAAACTGGAATTATATAGGAATTGAAATTAGAGAAAAATTAGTTTTAAATGCTAATTTGAAAATGAAAAGTAGAGAAAATAAAAATTTATATTTTTCATTTGGCAATGCTAATAATATTTTTAACCAATCTAATAATAAATCAATTATTAATTTTATAAATAGTATTTCTTTTAATTTTCCTGATCCATGGTTTAAAAAGAAACATCATAAGAGACGTGTAATTCAACCTAAATTAATAAACTTACTCTCAAATTCAATGAAAAGAGGATCTTTAATCTTTATTAAAACAGATGTAAGAGATCTTTTTGACAATATAGAACTCACAATATCCGAAAGTATAAAGTTCAAAAAAATACAATATCAAGATGTTAAATTTTATGAAAGTTTTAATCCAAATAGAATTAAAACTAATAGAGAAAAATATGTTATGTTAAATCAACTTAAAGTTTATGAAAGTATTTATAAGAAAATTTGATTCAAAAAGTTTTAGATATTTTATCGATTTTTGTACTAAGTTCGGTCGTGATTTTTGTTGATAATGAATCTACTTCTTTCTGATTTCGTGCTTCAACTAATATACGTAAAACTGGTTCCGTTCCACTAGGACGGATGTAAATTCTACAATTATCCTTTTTAATATTTGAAAAACTTTCTATAGTTTCATTTATGAATTTCTCGTATGATTTATCAATATTTTTAAAGTGAAAATTTAGTATTATATTAGTTAGTTTTTGAGGGTATGGTGAGAAGCTACTATTAAGCCAAGATCTTAAACTGATATTTTTTTTCTTGCAGTATTTTGAGATTTGAATTGCAGTTAATATTCCATCCCCACAAAAGTTATTAATTTTTGAAAGTATATGACCTGATTGTTCCCCTCCTAATAAAGCTTTTTTTTTCTTTATTGCTTCATATATGAATTTATCTCCAACTTCAGTTCTATATAAAATCCCCCCAATTTTATTCCAAGTATTTTCAAAACCTAAATTGGCCATTTTTGTTGAGATGATTGTGTTGTTTGTAAGCAATTTTTCTTCTAAAAGTTCTCTACCCCATAGAAAGAGTATGTGATCCCCATCTAGTATATTGCCTTCTGAATCAACCCCAATAACTCTATCGGCATCTCCATCGAAGCTAAATCCCATATCAGCATTATTCTCTTTTATGGCTTTAATTATTGGATCCAAGCAAGTAGAACCACAATCTAAATTTATTTTAAAACCATCTTGCTCATTATTAATGACTTTGACATTAGCTCCTAGTTTCTTAAAAATACGTGCTGCGCAGGTAGTTGCAGATCCGTAACATGTGTCTAAAATTATTTTCATTCCATTTAAGTTTTCATCCCCCATAGTATTAATAAGTCCTTCAGTATAGATATTAAAAAGTTTATTATTTTCACTTATAAATGTTTTTTTATAAGTAGGTAATTTAAGGTTGTTTGCTGTTTTTAAAATCAGTTCTATTTGATTTTCAAATTTTTTTTTAATTTTTTCTCCATTATTATCAAAAATTTTAATACCATTATATTCGGGAGGATTATGGCTTGCCGATATCATAATCCCACTACTAAATTTTTCTTTTTTTATTAAGAAAGGGATAGCTGGTGTAGGACAGATTCCTAAGTAAATAAATTCTTTTCCTGCTGCATTAATCCCTCTTGATATAGCCTCTAGAAGAATATATCCACTTACTCTTGTATCTCTTCCGAGTAGTATTGGATTATTGGTTTTCGTTAAAACGCCTAAGGCATATCCAACCTTATATGCTAGAGAATATGTTAATCCTTTATCAAATATTCCTCTAATTCCATCAGTCCCAAATATAGATTGCATATTAATATTTCTATTGGTATAAGTATTTTGCTAACTATATTTATATTATCAGTTGATTAAAAGTAAATAGAATAATATTCTCTTTAATTATATTATCCATATAAAATATAAAAAGTTAATAATTAGATAATGCAATCTGGCAATAAAGAATCCTTTTTAAATTCCTCCCAAAAATCGATACTAATATTATTTTTTGCCCTAATTATTTGCTCTGCACTTGTATTAAAAAATTATATATTTCAACCCACTTTTCTTCTTAAGAAATTTGGACAATCATCTATTGATCCTGAAATAGCTTTTACAAATAATAAACCTACTTTTCTTGAGTTTTATGCAGATTGGTGCGAAGTTTGTAAGGTAATGGCTCCAAAAGTTGATGATATTAAAAAAAAATATGAAAAAGATATTAATTTTGTTTTTTTAAATGTAGATAATCCAAAATGGGAAAAATACATAAGAAATTTCAATGTTAATGGAATTCCACAAATAAATATTTTTGATAAAGATTCTAATTTAGAACTCACGTTTATTGGTAAACAGGAAGAAGAAACTATAAAAGAATCTCTCGATAATTTATACGATAAATTTAGAGGTGATTCAAAAATTCTAAATTCAGAATTCTCAATAATCAAAGACAATAAAAATTATAAATCCTCTCCAAGAAGTCACGGATAAATTTATTTCCAATTCATTGCTTCAGATACAGATGGAAAATATTTGATAAATACTTTCTTACACTCTTCAGCTATTTCCATATGTTCTTTTTGTGTTCCTTCTTTTGATCTTAGCTGTATATAGTGAATCCAAGACCTGCAGGAACCAGTCATATAGATTCTTGTTGGGGTAGCTAAGGGCATAATAAATCTAGCGCATTCCTTTGCAATCCCTTCATCAAGCATTTCTTCGTATAGTTTATTTGCCTCTTGAAAGTGTTTTGAAATTTTTTCTGAAAATTTTATTTTAAGTTCGTCCGGTATGTCATCAATGCTATTTTGACGATTCTTTTTATCTTGCCTTCTTAAGTTTGGAATAGGAATTTCATTACCTAGTAAACTAGTCTCAGCATATCTTTGTGAGAATTCTTGAAAAGTAAATGATCTGTGTCTAAGAATTTGAGCCGCTATACCTCTATTAGTTTCAATTTTCAATGTCATGCATGATTGTTCAAAAACTGACCAGTGCTCATGTTGTATGCAATATCTTAATAATCCGGCGAATTTATCATTAGCCTGATTCGAAGGATTAGAAACTCTGGCGATGTAAGCCATTGTTTTTTCTGCCTCTGGAGTTAATGAAATTAGCTCAACTTTACTCATATTAAACTTTGGCTAAAGTAACCTGTTCTGGTTGATTTTGATATTTACCTTTTCTATCTTCATATGTTGTAGAGCAAGGATCACCCTCAAAAAATAATAGTTGACAAATACCTTCATTTGCATAAATCCTACAATCTGCCCCTGAACTGTTGCTGAATTCTAATGTAAGATGCCCCTCCCAACCAGCCTCGGCTGGAGTTGTATTTACTATAATTCCAAGACGAGCATAAGTACTTTTACCGATACAAATCACAGTAATATTTTCTGGTACTTTCATTTTCTCTAAAGCAACTCCCAGGCCGTAAGAATGAGCAGGTAAAATAAAAAATTCACCATCTTTATCTTCGTGAAGAATCGTTTTTTCTAAGTTATTAGGATTAAATTTCTTTGGATTCATAACGGTTCCTGGGACATGCTTAAATATTAAAAACTCATTAGAAGATAGTCTTAAATCATAGCCATATGAAGAACATCCATAACTTAAAACTGCATTTTGTTTATTATTAGGATCTAGATGTCTGACTAAATTTGATTGAAAAGGATTTATCATTCCTTCAGAAGCTTTTTGGTTTATCCAGAGATCATTTTTGAGCATAATTTCTATGAGCGAAGTTCTGTAATTTGGTCAGCCATAAATAAGAAATTTTTTGGGATGGATGTACCAGTAAGGATTACATCTCCTGATATAAATCGGTTTTCAAGTGTTGAAATCAAATCATCTTTACTGATAATATTCATCTCGACAGCTAGGAAAACTTCATCAAGAATAATTTGATCATATTCTCCAGAAAGTAATTCTTTTTTGCAAAAATCCCATAATTCTATTATTGAATTATTAATAGATTTAGAAGTATTATTGTTTATGTTTTCTGACTCATATTGATCATAAGAATTAGAAGATCTTATCCAAGTAAGATTACCGCAAAGCTTTTGAGCATTGGGAATTCCTTGTTTTACACCTCCCTTCATTAGTTGAACTAAAAGTACTTTTCTTCCTAAAGCTGCATTTCTAAGTGAATCTCTGATAATGGATGAATAACTTCCTCGGTATGAAGATTGGTAAATCTGAATTTGGCCATTTTGATTTATCTTTCTTAATTTAAATTCTTTATTTTTATTTATGTTTACAACTTCATGATTGCTTGTTAGATAACTATTTGACGAACTGGCTAACATTATTTTGAATTTACTTTTCTACATTCAGTATAGTTAGAATTTTATTACACTGCATATAGTGTAATTTTCCTTAAAGTAGCTTCTTAGAATAAAGAATTGTTTTTTATAATAATTTTCAAAAAAAATATAAGAATTGAAAAATGTTACCGTTGATACAAGGTATTTCTTGCTGTCTTCTTAAGTTTTTTAATAGTAAAGATATTTATGTCACCTGCTTCTAGAGGATTCAGCCGCTTAACTCCGCAACCTTCCGGACAAAATACTATTAATACTATTGGTGAACGTTTTCCGATTAATAGAACATTAATGGAAGTCATAAAAGGTCTTGAAGGGGCTAGTACAGAAATGGTTGAGAGATCGAAAACAATATTTTTCCCTGGAGATCCTGCTGAAAGAGTTTATTTAATAAGAAGAGGAGCAGTAAGGTTATCAAGAGTTTATGAATCAGGAGAAGAAATTACTGTTGCATTATTAAGGGAAAATAGCCTTTTTGGAGTTTTATCTCTCCTAACAGGACATAGATCTGATCGTTTTTATCATGCTATTGCTTTTACAAGAGTTGAAATGATTACAGCTCCTGCAAATTCTGTTTTGAGAGCAATTGAAGCAGATGCATCCGTTGGTCTTCTACTCTTGCAGGGCCTTTCAAGCAGGATTCTACAAACAGAAACAATGATAGAAACTCTTACACATAGAGACATGTCATCACGCCTAGTAAGTTTTTTGATGGTTTTGTGTCGAGATTTTGGAGTGGCAAGTGAAAAGGGCATTACTATTGATTTGAGACTTTCTCATCAAGCTATAGCAGAGGCAATAGGTTCTACAAGAGTTACCATTACAAGATTATTAGGAGATTTGAAAGATTCAGGATTATTAACTATTGAAAGAAAGAAGATTACAGTTTTTGATCCAATAGCACTTTCTAAAAGATTTAATTGATATTAAATCAATTTATTCTCTATTATGAAGAGTAATTAAATAATTGGATATATTGTGTCTGGTTGGCTTTTTATTATTTTCTTATTACTGCTTGGAGGTTTAATTTCAACGTTAGGTGACTTATTAGGTTCAAAGATAGGTAAGGCTAGATTTAGTATATTAAAGTTAAGACCAAAAAAAACTGCAATTTTAATTACAATTTTGACAGGCAGCCTGATAAGTGCTTCATCTTTGTTCTTAATGATATTAGTAAATAGACAGCTGAGAGTAGGGTTATTTAGGTTAGGAGATTTGCAGAAAAAACTTCAAGAAAGTAAACAAGTTTTGATACCTTTAGAAAAAGAAAGAGAAAAACTAGAAAATAAAATAAAAGCTAAAGAGACTGAATTTAAGCAGTTAGAAAGGAATATAATTGCATTAAGAAGTGGAAAATTTGTAATAAGAAGTGGGCAATCTTTAATTATTTCAGAGATAAGTTCCTCTAACCTGAAAGACATTAAATCTAAAATAGAAAAAATTATTATCAATGCCAATAGATATACTCATAAGGTAGTTAAACCAAAAAATAAAGAAGTTATAAATTTATTGTTATTAAGAAAAAATCATATCGAAGAAATGCAAAATACTATTTTAAAGGGAGGTGATTGGGTAATTAATATAAAATCTGTAAGGAATGTTTTAACAGGAGAAAATTTTGTGTATGCTTTTCCTGAGATAACAGAAAATAAGATAATTGTTAGAAAAGGTGAAAAAATAACAAAAATTGACTTTAAAAAAGAAGATTTTAATAAAAAAGATTTTGGCGATAAGGTAAATTTTCTACTATCTTCTAGTTTGGCCGAAATTAAGAGAAGAGGTTCACTTGTAAATGAAATTAAATTGCGAGGCGATTCTATAAAAGAATTAAGAGACTTCTTAAATAAAAATTATAAAACTAATTTTGAATTAGAAGCAGTCTCTTTGTTTAACAGTAAGACTGCTCAACCAGTGATTGTTGAACTAAATGTAAATTATCCAGAATCTTAGATGTCTAGAGTTATAACTATTGATCCGGGGATATCGAAATGTGGAATTATAATAGCTGATATCAAAGAAAAAAAAGTTTACGAAGCAGTAGTTATTAAAAGTCATCTACTTTTGAAATATGTTAAAAAAAAATATCAGAGCGGAAAAAACGTCCAGTTGTTAATTGGCAATGGAACAAGTAGTAAAAATTACATAAAATATTTAAATCAGTTTGAGCCTGATTTGATTATTGCTGAAGAAAAAAATTCAACTTATAGGGCTAAACAAAGATATTTTGAAATTTTTCCATTGATAGGCATAAAATGTTTTTTACCAAGAGAGATATTTATTTTGAATAAAAATTTAGATGCATTAGCTGCGTTAATTATTATGGAAGATTATTTCAAAATTAAATTTGATGTAAGTGAAAAAATTAAGACTAAAACTTGGCTGAAATAATGAATTTATATTCATTTCCTGCTTCAAGTTCATAATCTTTCTTTAGAAAGAATCTCAATAATGAATCTTCAATTAATGCTCTGCCTAAAGGTGGGTTTACAAATAAAACTCCTCTTCCAAATGACCATGTGAAGGACCACTTGAAATCGCTTGCTTCAACAATTCCTTTTACTTCTTTTTTTGTGAAACAGTATTCTTTTACACTTACATGTGCAGTTGTCTCAGGCTTTGCTTTCATTTACAAATTATCTTCTCTATGAAAGGAATTTAATTCACTAATAATATAATCTTCATTTTTATCATTTAGTTCTATGAGTGATTCGATTAATTTTTTATAAACTCTATCCAAAGTTAAACTTTCTTTTGAAGATATATTACCTAAGACATGGGAAATAGTATTCAGGGTTTTGTTTCTCTCATTAACTGGTGGGGACCCTATACCTATTTTTATTCTATTAAAATTTTCAGTCTGCAATTTCTTAATGATATCTTTAAGTCCATTGTGTCCTCCCGAACCTCCTTTTTTCCTAAATCTAATTTTGCCCAGAGGTAGGTCAATGTCATCAACTATTATAAAAAAACGATCCAAATCTATCTTATACCAGTCCACTATCGCCCTTACAGCATTTCCACTATGATTCATAAAAGTGTTTGGCATAAATAATCTATAAGTATAATTATTTATTTTGAATTCTGAATACCAACTTTTAAGCTTATTTTTAAAAGTAAATTTAGAATCGTATTTTTCCGAAAAATATTCAAGTAGTAAAAATCCAATGTTGTGTCGATTTTTGATATATTCTTTACCAGGATTGCCCAAACCAATTATAAATTTCTCATTGTTGTTCATAATTGTAATTTCATCTTTAAATTTTTATAAATTATAAAATAGTAACTCATTAAGATTTTTGTAATGTGCATGAGAACACAAATTTAAAGAAAGATTTTTATATTATTACTAATTTAATTATAGATTTTTACCTACTTAAAAATTATTTAAACAATCAAAATGAATTACTTTATGAAAAATAATTAAAAAGTTTAGTTCCCATTCCAATCAACTGAGAATCCTTGAAGTAGTAAAGATTGATTGTATATTTGCAAAAGAATAACAAGAAAAACTAACAAAAGTAAACCTATGACGGTCATTATAGGAACGGCCCCCCAACCAGGAACAACTTTTCCTTGTCCTGAATTTCCAATAGCTTTCAAAAAATTTCCTAATGCAGTTTTTTGGCCCATAGTAATTTCTCTAAATCAATTATATTTCGTTATTGTATAAGAATGAATACATAAATTGTTCACAAATTTACTAAAATTGATGCAAACTTTATCATCCGCTCCAGATCCTGCTATTTCCGTGGCAGTATCAATTCTAGCCGTATTATTAGCTTTAACAGGTTTTGGACTATGGACAGCTTTTGGTCCAAAAGCGGCAAAACTAACAGATCCTTGGGATGATCATGATGATTAAGATGCTTTTAATCCAATAAATAAAGTTAAAAGTATTTCAAAACTTACCAAAAATACAAAAAGTAAACCTTTTCACATAATTTAAATATAAATTTAATAGGATATAAATCTGTTAGTAATTGCAATTCCATGCTCGCCCTAAAAATTTCAGTTTACACAATCGTTTTTTTCTTCGTAGGAATCTTTTTATTTGGTTTTTTAGCTAGTGATCCTACGAGAACACCAAATAGAAAAGATTTAGAGAGTCCACAAGATTAATTCCCCATCATTTTGAAGTCTAGAAATCTTGTAAAAGTCATATTTTTCGTTTCTGCATTAATTAACTTATCCCCAACCGGGAAAGCAAAAGAACTTTTTGCTAACGAGACGAGAAATTCTTCTCAATCAAAGAGTATCAATTGGGTTAATCAAGTCGTTCCTAAATATAAAAATTATTCCCGAAATATATCTTTTCAAAAATATATAGATAATTATTCAAGTGATTCTAAAGATAAGAAATTACAAACTAGTAGGAATGCATCCACCTTACTTTCCTCTAACTCTCTTGATATCAATAACGAATTAGAGATACAATCTGATATACAATCTGAGGAGAATAATATTCTAAAGGCAGAGGGTAATGTTCTCGTTTTTTATAGAGGAAATATTCTTAAAACAGATAGCCTAGTATATGATAAGAAGCAAAAAACTATAATTGCTAAGGGAAATATTTCCCTTAGTATCGGTGAACAACTATTCAAGATGAATAGGTTTCAATATGATTTCAATAATGAAAAAGGTTATTTGTATGAGGTAAAAGGATTAATTAAAACAGATAATCTTTTTGATGATTTGTTTTCTAATTTTAAAACCTCAGATATTAAAAATATTGAAATTTTAAAAGAGATAAAAAAAGATAAAGTTTTGAATACACCTAATAAGATTGAAAAATGGTTTTTTTTTACAGATAGAATTGAAATCAATGGTAATAAATGGAAGAGTGACAAAGCTATATTTTCTAATGATTTAATTGAATTAAAGCAAGTTAAAATAGAGATAAATTCTATTGAAGCTATTTCTAAAAAAGAAGAATTAAGATTTAAATCTTCTTTAAATCGGTTAATATTAGATGAGAAAGTTTCAATACCCTTTTGGGTTGGCGATAGAACATTAACCAATAAATTAAGTTATGCAAATAAATGGAACTTTGGATTTGATAATTCTGATAAAGATGGATTTTTCATTGGTAGAAAACTTAATTCAATAAATTTATTTGATGAATTTATTGTTGATTTGGAACCACAGTTTTTACTTCAACGATCACTTAAAGGTAATACTAAAAGTTTTGTGAACATGGGAGATTCCATAACTGGAGATAAAGTAAAAAGAGAAACAACATTGAAAGATTATTTTGCTCTAAATTCTCAAATCAAAGGAAAAATTAATAATTGGAAATTGGAAACAGATCAGCAAATTAGCTCTTTTGATTCTGAAAAATTTTCAGAAGCTCTAAGATTTAATTTTAGTTTAAGTAAAAATATTTCTTTTTTTAATTCATTATGGAATAAAAGTTTTTATGGTACTTATAGAGAAAGGGTGTGGAATGGTTCTACAGGTGAAACTGAAATTTATTTGGGATATGGTTCTAAATTAAAAAAACAAAATACTTGGGAGGTTAATGGAATTAGAAAAACAGAGATACTATCTTTTGGATTTGCAAATATTAAAGCAGAAGCCTTAAATAATAAAAACTTGGTTACTAGTACAAAGGGTAATTTATTTTATTTGTTAGATCAAAAATTCCCAATAATTGTTGGTGAACCTTCGAATATATTTGTTGATAGTTCTTATAGATACATTCCTAAGCCTATCAAGAGAGGACTAAGTCTTCAGACTAAATTAGAATTATTATATTCTTTATACGATAGTGGAAATAATCAACAATATGTCTCTTTAGGGGCTGGTCCAGAAATCGTTTATGGGAATTTCAAAAAAAAATCTTTTGACTATACCAAGATAAGTGTATTACCAATTTACAAAATAAAAAGTGGAGATAGTCCCTTTAAGTTTGATCAAATATCTGATAAATTCACCCTAGATTTTACATATGATCAGCAATTATACGGCCCTCTTATTCTAAAAAGTTCTGCAATTCTAAATTTAGATAGTGATTCAAAAGATTATGGTGATTTGATAAATTCTAAAATCTCATTAAATTGGAAAAAAAGATCTTATGAATTTGGAATCTTTTATCAACCCTATAATGAGGCCGGTGGAATTTCTTTTACCCTATTTGGTTTCAAATAGAGTGACTAATTATTAAATTTTATATAAGGTAAATCATTTAATTTGTTTTCAATTAAATCCTTATTTTCAAGTAATTTTGAAGTGGCATCCCATTCTCCAGATAAGAACATTTTTTTTGAAGTTTCTTTTATTTCAAGATTAAATTTCAATTCTTCAGCTTTTGCAGTGGATTTGAAAAGATCAATCTCTAAGAATAAATTTTTAATATCCTGATATTTCTGGATTTCTTTTATTGATTTCTTTGGAAGAGTAAAGCATGGAATTCCAATTGCAATACAGTTACTATAAAAAATATCTGCAAAACTTTCTCCAATTATGGCTTTTATTCCCCATCTCATCAATGCTTGAGGAGCATGCTCTCTGCTTGAACCGCATCCAAAATTACTATTAACAACAAGTATTGAGGCCCCTTTATTAGTCTTTAAATCAAAGGGGTGATTTCCTTTAAGGGTTTTACGATCATCATCAAAAACATATTTACCCAAGGAGTCAAAATCAATACATTTAAGAAAACGAGCAGGAATTATTCTATCGGTATCGATATCATCTCCAACTAATGAGATGCATTTCCCATTTATTTGAGAAAAATTTCCTATTGGCGGTTTGAATTTGGAACTCATTTGTTAATAAAATCTCTTATGTCACTAACTTTTCCTGTGATTGATGCAGCGGCAACCATTGCTGGACTCATGAGAAGCGTTCTTCCATTTGGAGAACCCTGTCTACCTTTGAAATTTCTATTGCTAGAGCTGGCACTAACTTGATTTCCAATGAGTTTGTCTGAATTCATTGCTAAACACATTGAGCAACCTGGCTCTCTCCACTGAAAACCTGCTTCTATAAATATTTTATCAAGACCTTCCTCTTTTGCTTCTTTCGCAACCTTCTCTGAGCCTGGAACTACAAAAGCTTTTATATTTTTTGCTACTTTATTATGCTCCAATACTTTTGCGGCAGCTCTTAGATCACTTATTCTTCCATTTGTACAACTCCCAATAAAACAAACATCAATTGGAGTATTTTTAATTAATTGTCCCGGTTTGAAACCCATATATTCATATGCCTCTTCAGCAATAAATTGGTCGTTTGGATTTATCTCATTTAATGAAGGAATTTTTTGATTTACGCCGATACTTTGCCCTGGTGTAATACCCCATGTAATAGTGGGTTCTACTTTAGAAGCATCTAACTTGAATACATCATCATAAATACAATTATCACTACTTTCTAACGATTTCCACCATTTAATGGCCTTTTCCCAATTTTCATTTTGAGGCGAGCATAATTTATTTTTCATATAACTAAAGGTTTTTTCATCAGGATTTATATAACCGCATCTTGCTCCTCCTTCAATAGACATATTGCATATAGTCATCCTTTCTTCCATTGATAATGCGCTTATGGCAGGACCTGCAAATTCATAGGCATAACCTACTCCTGCTTTCACTCCGAGTCGATTAATTATATGTAGTACTAAATCTTTAGCATAAATTCCATTTGATAATTTATTTTCACACCAAATTTGTCTGACTTTGAGCTTATTCATAGCTATGGTTTGACTAGCAAGTACATCTCTTACTTGGCTAGTACCAATACCAAAAGCAATTGACCCAAAGGCTCCGTGAGTTGATGTATGAGAATCTCCACAAGCAATAGTCATACCTGGTTGGGTCAAACCAAGTTCAGGAGCTACTACATGAACTATTCCTTGATTACCACTTCCAATATTAAAAAATTTAATTTTGTGCTCGATACAGTTCTTTTCTAGAGTGTCGATCATTTGTTCTGCCAGATTATCTTTGAAAGGCCTGCTTTGATTATCTGTTGGCACTATATGATCAACTGTAGCTACAGTTCTTTGAGGAAATTTTACCTTTAAATTTTTATCTTTTAAAGCTCCGAATGCTTGCGGGCTAGTAACTTCATGAATAAGATGAAGACCGATTAAGATCTGATCGGAGCCACCAGGAAGATCTGCAACTTTGTGTAAATCCCAGACTTTATCAAATAAGGTATCTTGACTCAATTTGCAAAAAAGTTACTTACTACTAGATAATAAGATTAATCTAAGGCTGTTTAAACACACATTTACACTTAGTCTTTGAATTTCAATTCTATTTCTTGTTGAGCTAAATATTTTTTTAATATTGGTTACATGACCATTTGGTCCTGCAATTGAGATATGAACTAATCCAACAGGTTTCTCTTTATTACCTCCACTTGGACCGGCAATGCCACTAATTGCGATACACCAATCTGAATTTAGTTTTTCTTTTGCATTAATTGCCATAGTTTCAGCCACCTCTTCAGAAACAGCACCAAACTTTTTTATAAGATTTTCTGGAACATTTAATAATGATTGTTTAAGGTTATTACTGTACGAAATAATACTGCCTTTAAATACTTGTGATGAGCCTGGTATTGATGTGATTGAAGAGGAGAGAAGACCTCCTGAACAGGATTCTGCAAAAACCAAAGATTCTTTTCTTTTTATTAATTCCTTTATTAATACGCTTGATAAATTATCATCGTTTTCACCAAAAATAAATTTGGAAAACTCTTTTTTCAATTTTTCTTTAACAGGGTTAATTATATTTCTTGCTTCTAATTCATTTTTAGCTCTTGCTGTTAGTCTGAGCTTAACTTCTCCTAAATTCGCGTATGGGGCGACAGTGGGGTTTTTTAGTTTTAGAAGATTATCAATCTTTTCTGAAATAGTAGACTCTCCTATCCCAGAAAATTTTAGAGTATTTGAAAAAAATATATAACCATCTGAAAAATTATTTTTAATATAATTAACAGCAGTTTCTTTCCACATTTCTTTCATTTCACTTGGCACTCCTGGAAAAGTTAGGATGGTAAATCCCTCAGTTGGTTTCCATATCATGCCAGGAGCAGTGCCTCTAGGATTATTAATTATTTGAGCATCTTTTGGAAAAAAACATTGTTTTTTTAAACTAGATCTATTGAAAGTTGAACCTGAAATTGAAAGCTTTTTTTTTATTTGATCCCATAAATGTTCTCTTTCAGAAAGAGTTACATTAAAAGATTTAGCTATTGCCTCAGTAGTTAAGTCATCTGGAGTAGGGCCAAGACCACCGGTAGTAATTAATAAATTACTTCTTGAAGATATTTCTTTAATTAGCTTAGTAATCCTTTCAGAATTATCTCCAATAGTTGACTGTCTAAAATGGTTAAGTCCTAAAGTTGATAACTCCTCAGAAATCCATTGAGCATTAGTATTTACTATATTTCCTAAAAGTAGTTCAGTTCCTATAGAAAGAATTTCAACCCCTTTACAGTTAGGATCATTTGATTGATGCTTCAAGTTTGAATTCATAAAGAGGGAAACGATTACATAAAGTTGATACCCTTTCCTTGCATTTTTTTTCTATTAATAAATCATCAGGATTGAGTAATCTATCAGCAATAATTTCACCAACTTCAGTAAAAGCATCATCATTAAAACCTCGAGTAGTTAAGGCTGCAGTTCCCAATCTCAACCCACTTGTTACAAAAGGAGATTCAGGATCAAATGGGACAGTATTTTTATTTGCTGTTATATTAACTTCACTAACAAGTAAGTCAGCAACTTTCCCAGTCATATTAATACTTCTTAAGTCAAGCAAAACAATATGATTATCAGTACCTCCACTAACAATATCTATTCCTCTTTTAATTAAAGTTGAAGACAGAACTTTTGCATTATTGATAACCTGTTTTGAGTAACTAATAAAGTTGGGCTGTAAAGCTTCTCCAAAGGCAACAGCTTTAGCTGCAATAATATGTTCTAAAGGCCCACCCTGAGTTCCGGGGAACACAGATTTATCAAATTTCTTTCCAAATTCCTTATCTTTACATAAAATTAATCCTCCTCTTGGACCTCTCAAAGTCTTATGTGTAGTAGTAGTCACCACATCACAATACGGAATTGGATTAGGGTGGAGTTTGGTTGCTACTAGTCCTGCTATATGAGCAATATCAGCCATTAAAAAAGCTCCAACTTCATCAGCGATTCTTCTGAACGACTCGAAATCAATTTTTCTTGGATAAGCAGAATATCCACAAATAATTAGTTTTGGTTTTGTAGCTAATGCAATATCTCTAATTTCATTAAAATTTAATTTATTAGTTTCTTTATCAACTCCATAGTGAACAGCATTGAACCATTTTCCGCTCATATTAACTGGAGATCCGTGTGTTAAATGTCCTCCATGCGATAGATCCATTCCTAATATTGTGTCACCAGGTTTAAGTAAACTTAGAAAAACAGCAGCATTTGCTTGTGCTCCACTATGGGGTTGCACGTTCGCCCAGTCTGCACCAAAAAGTTGTTTTGCTCTCTCAATTGCTAGTTCCTCTATACCATCTACAAATTCACAACCACCGTAGTATCTTTTTTGTGGAAGACCTTCAGCGTATTTATTTGTTAAAACCGATCCCTGAGCCTGCATTACAGCCATTGATGCAAAATTCTCACTAGCGATCAATTCAAGATGCGTTTCTTGCCTATTTTTTTCGGAATTAATTAAGTTTGATATGGTTGGATCACTTTCTTTAAGATTTTGAAGAATATTCATTAAAATGAAGGGAATTATAAATTAAATATAGACGATATTTTGAAAGAAAATGTAAAAAAAATATTTCATAATTTTTAACGCGCCTGGAGAGATTCGAACTCCCGACACCCTGATCCGTAGTCAGGTGCTCTAATCCACTGAGCTACAGGCGCATATTTATGTAATATCTCTGGTACTGGGTCTCTTAGTCAACTAGATTTCAGCTAAACTGTCTAATATTAACAATCTAAATTTATAATTATGCCTATTAAATGGTATGGCAATGGTGATTCAGAAGATCCCATTTACAAACATTATTCCAGAATAGTTAATTTTGTAATTCATTGTATGGTATTTACTGCAGTCGTAAGTGGAACTTGGCTTTTTAAAGAGATTAAACATGAATTAGTTTTTTTTAATAATTTTGCAATTGCATGGGCAATCATTCTTTCATCGCATTTACTTTTTGTATTTATAAAAAAACCTGAGGATTATAAGAAACAATCAACTTAAATTTTTATTATGAATTCTCAGATGCAAATCAGTGATCTAGAAAATATTATTTCAGAAAAAATTTTTATAAAAATAGAAAAATGGAATCTGTATCTTGGAGATGCTGGTTTAGCTAGAGATCTTGCTTTAGAATGTATTAGCAATTTAGATAAAGGTAGCCAGCAGGCTGCAAAATTAGGCTTAGAAGCTATTAAGGTAAAAATTGGAGATGGAAATCAAACAATTCTTTTGTCCAAGTTGATAACTGCATCACAAATTTGTGATTTAGAGGAAATAATTGATAATTTATGAATCTTAATCATATTTTGATTAGTGGATTTAATTTATTAACACCGAATAACTTGGTTATCGAAAAATAAATAATCAAAAAAGCCAACAATCCTATAACTAATATAAATAACTCCCAAATGTTCGAATTTAATCCATTTATATCCTTGATTACTGAATAGCAAATTGTGCTTGTAATAGAGCAGGCTAATGAAATAAGAACAAACTTTTTTAATAAAATAATTTTAGGGATATTGATTCCATAAGTATTAAAGTTTGTAGTAAGAAAAATACAAATAATTAAGTTAACTATTCCTGAAGAAATGATTATCCCAATAACACCAAAATTATAAGGAGATAAGTTTCCATAATTAATAGTTGGAGCTCCTACAAGAAACCAATCGAAAAAAACATTAAGTATTATGCCAGCGAAAGATAATTGAAAGGGTAACTTTGGGTTCTCAATTGCATAATAAGCTCTAACTAATAAATCTCTGTAGAGATAAAAGGGAATTCCAACAGCATAGGCAATTAAAATATTTTTTACTAAAAATACGGCTTCGGAATTAAAAGCCCCTCTTTGAAAAACAAATTGTACTATTTGATTATTAAATGTGATAAAAAAACCAGTCAAAAAAATAGTTGTTAAAAAACAATATTCTATTCCTGAGATTAAACTTTTTTCTAAGTTTCTATTCTCCTTCTTACTATTGAATTTTGACAACTTTGGAAGTAATGGCAATATCAAAGCGTTTGATAAGATTCCAAGTGGAGCTTGTATAAGAAAATTGCCGTAGGCTAATCCCGATGCGGCACCTTGAAAGCTTGAAGCAAAAAACATATCAACAAAAACATTAATTTGCCCTAAACCTGATGAAATTGTTGCAGGAGCGATTAATTTGAAGATTCTTTTCTCTTCATTTTTAAATAAATGCCAAGCCGAATTAAATCTAAATAAGCCGATCTTATTGATTTCCCAGCACTGAACAGCAAATTGCGTACAAGTACCTGTTAAGGTCGCTTTGGCTAGTAATCCTGAATAAAACAAATAATTAGAATTTGTATTTTGATGACTAAAGATCCAACTGGCTGAAATAAATAAAATTGTTGTCAGACTTGTTAAAGCTGGACTTATGCTTGATATGAAAAATTTATTTCTTGAATTTAAAGCTCCAAAACTCAACCCTATAAAAGCAGAAAGAGGAATACAAGGAGTTAGGATTCTTAATTGATAAGTTGCGATAGATTTAGCTTCATCACTTAAATTTGGGGCTATAGTGTTTATTAGAAAACCTGAATTAAAATATATAACTACTCCTAGAATAAAAAATAACAAAGTTAGTTTAATACTTACTGTTGTTAATACAAGGCCCCCCTCTCTCCTTTTAAGTGGAGTTAGTACTGCTACAACTGCATTATGTAATGGGCCATTAATTCCACCAATAATAATAATTAAAAAACCTGGGATTATGTAGGCGTAGTTATAGGCGTCGTATGTTATTCCAATTCCAAAGGCTGTAGCGATAAATATTTGCCTTATAAAACCCGCAACTTTACTTAGAGATGTGGCAAACGAAATTGAAGCCACATTATTTTTAAAATATGAATGCATTTGTTATTGAGTTAAATCTTTTCAAGAAGATTTAGATTCCATTATATTTTGTTTTTAATCTACTTCACACTTTATGAATGATCGGATAATTGAATTTGAACCATTAATTGAAGGCATTTTAATTAAAAGATATAAAAGATTTCTCGCTGATATTCAGATTGACAATGGAGAAATAGTTACTGCCCATTGTGCTAATACAGGCCCGATGAAGGGTCTTTTAAACGAAGGAGCTAAAGTAAGAATTAGCTTTTCTTCATCAACTACAAGAAAGCTACCTTGGACTTGGGAACAAGTAAAAGTAATAGGAAGTGATAACAAAGAGGTTTGGGTTGGGATAAATACTTTATTTGCAAATAAACTGATTAGAAAAGTTATTGAACAAAACTTATTCAAAGATAAACTAGGGGAAATAGCTAAAATCAAGTCTGAAGTGCCTTATGGCAAAGATAAAAAAAGTAGAATTGATTTTCTTTTAACTCCAAAATCTTCAAATCCTGATAATCGTAACATTTATGTTGAGGTTAAAAATACTACTTGGACAAAAAATAATGTAGCTCTTTTCCCTGATACGGAGACGAAAAGAGGACAAAAACATTTAATAGAATTAAAAGACTTAATTCCTGAAAGTAAAAGTGTTTTAGTTCCTTGCATTACAAGAAAAGATATAGATTATTTTGCCCCTGGAGATGAATCAGATCCATTGTATGGAGAGCTTTTTAGAGAATCAATTAGTGCAGGTATGTTATTAATGCCATGCTGTTTTGAGTTTCATTCAGATCATGTAGTTTGGAACGGATTTAAACCCTTAAAATTAAATTAATATTGGAGATTTTTAATTTGATTTAGAAAAAAACACCTTAATTTAACAAAGATTTTTTGGTACGCAACTATTAAATTGGTATAAACGACTACTAGACATACATAAGTTTTCTGAGCAAAATTATACATGAAAGGAAACAGGACCCCCTGTTTTTTTGCAGACTAATTTTTTATTTATGACCACTGCTTTGCAAACGCCTCAAAGGCGCTCTAGGTCCAAGCTTCAAGATGCAAGTCTTGTTAACGGACCTATGCTCCTTTTGAGGAGTATTCGTGGGTTCAGTTCAAACCGCTCAATGTT
Organism: Prochlorococcus sp. AG-335-A05; assembly: GCA_003282425.1. Lineage (GTDB taxonomy): Bacteria > Cyanobacteriota > Cyanobacteriia > PCC-6307 > Cyanobiaceae > Prochlorococcus_A. Next base: position 22,670 of record QBZF01000011.1, read on the forward strand.
GTGGCTTGCAACTGTCCCTCTAGCTTTGTTTGGTTTAGGTATTTTTAATCTTTCAGCTCATGCAGCTGATTTACCTGAGTTGAATGCAGCTTTTCTAGCTAACAATTTATGGCTTTTGATCGCTACTATTTTAGTGATCTTCATGAACGCCGGTTTCGCTATGGTTGAAGCGGGTATGTGTCGGTCTAAAAACGCCGTCAACATTCTTGCTAAAAACCTTTTCGTATTTGCTTTAGCTGTAACCTCTTATTGGTTTATTGGCTACTCATTAATGTACGGAGGAAGTGTTGCTGACGGATGGCTATATTTTGGAGGCTTATTTTTTGATCCCACAGTAACAGCCGATATGGTTACTGATGCTGGATTAGTTCCAACAGTTGATTTCTTATTCCAGTCTGCTTTTGCAGGTACTGCAGCAACTATCGTTTCTGGTCTTGTTGCTGAAAGAGTTAAATTTGGTGAATTTGTTGTTTTTGCGATTGTATTAACAGCATTTATTTATCCAATTGCTGGAAGCTGGAAATGGAATGGTGGTTGGCTTGATTCACTTGGTTTCGTTGACTTTGCAGGTTCTTCAATTGTTCACTCAGTTGGAGCATGGGCAGGTTTAGTGGGAGCTATGCTTCTTGGACCAAGAATCGGTAAATACTCCGATGGAAAGCCACAGGCTATGCCAGGTCACAATATGGCTATTGCTACTTTAGGTGCTTTAATTCTGTGGATAGGTTGGTACGGATTTAATCCTGGTTCTCAACTTGCTATGGATCAATGGGTTCCATATGTTGCTGTAACAACTACTCTTGCAGCTGCAGCTGGTGCTATTGGAGCAACTATTGTTTCTACTTTAACTTCCGGAAAGCCAGATCTTACTATGATCATTAACGGTATTCTTGCTGGTTTGGTAAGTATTACTGCAGGTTGTGGTGATATGACTCTTGCCGGAGCTTGGTTCGCTGGACTAGTTGGCGGTATTATCGTTGTATTCTCTGTTGCAGCACTTGATGCAGCTGAAATTGATGATCCTGTTGGTGCATTCTCTGTTCACGGAGTTTGTGGTGTATGGGGTACCTTAGTTATTGGTCTTTGGGGAACTGCAGTTCAAGGAGATGGGGCAGGTATGGGATTGTTCAATGGTGGTGGTATTAATCTACTTCTTGTTCAAGCTCTAGGTGCCGCTGCTTATGCTATCTGGACACTAGTTACTTGTTGGATCGCTTGGTCTATAATCGGAGGATTATTCGGAGGAATCCGTGTATCTGAAGAAGAAGAGACTCAAGGTTTAGATATTTCAGAGCATGGTATGGAATCATATCCAGACTTTGCATCTGCTAAATAAACTAAATTTAAGTAAATTAAAGAAATCTGACTTATGTCAGGTTTCTTTTTTTTTGCAAAAAATAATTTCAAATGATGTAATATTTAGTTATGGATACTCAAGCGGTAAAACATGCCATACAACATTCGGGGAGGTATAACCGTAAAGGCTTTGAATCGCCTACTAAACGTGCCAAAGCTTTAGGTGATTCTTATCAAAGTGATTTAATAGGATCAATAAGAGAAAATGATTTTAGTTTTGAAGAAGGTAGGTTAAAAATAAAACTCGCTAAATCCTTTGGTTTTTGTTGGGGTGTTGAGAGAGCAGTAGCAATGGCCTATGAAACTAGAAGACATTATCCTAATGAGGGTATTTGGATGACGAATGAAATTATTCATAATCCATCGGTTAATAATCATCTAAACAGGATGAATGTAAAAATAATTTCTACAAAAAATGGGATAAAGGATTTTTCCTCTGTCTCAACTGGAGATGTTGTTATTCTTCCTGCTTTTGGAGCTACAGTTCAAGAGATGCAATTACTTCATGAAAAAAAATGTCAGATAATTGATACCACATGCCCTTGGGTTTCTAAAGTTTGGCATACTGTTGAGAAGCATAAAAAACATATTTTTACCTCTATTATCCATGGTAAATATAAACATGAGGAAACTCTTGCCACTAGATCATTTGCAGGAGATTACTTAGTCGTTTTTGACTTGGCTGAGGCCGAATATGTATCAAACTACATTCAAGGAAATGGTGACAAAAATCAATTCATGAAGAAGTTTGCAAAAGCCTGTTCAAATGGATTTGATCCAGATATACATCTTGAGAGAATAGGAGTTGCAAATCAAACGACAATGCTTAAAAGTGAAACAGATGAAATTGGGAAGCTTTTTGAAAAAACCTTGTTAACTAAATATGGCCCTGCAAAAATTAATGATCATTTTTTAGCTTTTAATACTATTTGCGATGCGACAGAAGAAAGACAAGATGCGATGTTTTCTTTAGTTGATGAAGATCTGGATATTCTTGTAGTCATTGGAGGGTTTAATTCTTCAAATACGACCCATTTACAGGAAATAGCAATAACTAATAATATTGAATCTTTTCATATTGATATATCAGATAGAATTTCTGTTGAGAATAATTCAATTTGTCATAAACCTCTAGAATCTGAATTGAGTTTGAAAAAGAATTTTATTCCAGATGGTGAAGTTACTGTAGGTATTACATCTGGAGCCTCAACTCCTGACAAGGTAGTCGCTGATGTCATTGAAAAGTTAATTGCGATAACTAAATAAATATTAATTTTTCTGCATAATTTTTAACTTTATTAAATACATATCACCTAAAGATCTACGTTATTATCTAGAATAATTAAAAATTATTGGAAGTATGGAAGACACAACACAACCTAATCAAGATCAAACAGCCAAAATGAATGCTTCAAAGGCTCCTCAAAAGGTAGAAGTGGTTGTGGCTAATCCCTCCTCAAATTTAGAGGTCAACATATTAGGAGAATTATCTATTTTTATTTTAAGGATTGGCTTTAGTATTTTGATGATTCATCATGGCTTGGAAAAGCTTCAAGATCCTCAAGGCTTTGGGGAATTTGTTGTAGGTAAATATTTCCCGTTTTTACCCGGTGATCCTGTTCTTTGGACCTATGGAGCCGCTATTACTCAATTAGTATGCCCAGTAGGATTAGCATTAGGAATTTTTGCAAGACTTAGCTCTCTTGGACTTTTCTCTACTATGGCATTTGCTGTTTATTTTCACCTTTTAGATACAGGTTTAGAGGGATTTCCTTTAGCAGTAGTTGAAGGTCATAATTATGCTTTTGAGCTTTCTTTTATATATGGAGCTATCTCTCTTTATTTTTTATGTGCAGGACCTGGTAGGTTAGCACTTCTTCGTAAGACAAACAAAATCACTTATT
>QBZF01000012.1 GCA_003282425.1 Prochlorococcus sp. AG-335-A05
AACTAGATGTAAATGCAGTTAAAAAAAAAGTAGTAGTAGTAAAGTCAAAAAGGAAAAAATCTAAACCAGACAAAAATTCAAATGAATTATAAATAAAGAAAATTATTAATCGTCATTGTTTAGTCTTGGAAATAGTATGAGCCTTTAGGATTTATTTAGTTAAACAATGGTTTTTATATAATATTCATAATTAAGAATCTAATGCTACTTCTATTGCAGAAATTAAATTTTCATCGAATGGCTGAATACTAGGTTTAAACCTTGCAATTACATTACTATCTTTGCCAATTAAAAATTTTTCAAAATTCCACTCAACATCCCCCTTTGGTTCAACATTATTTAGCGTTGTATATGGTTCAGTAGTATTACCTTTCGCGTGAACTTTTTCCATAATTTCGAATTCAACACCATATTTTGTAGAACAAAAGTTCTTTATCTCTGTAAGAGAATCAGGTTCTTGATTCCCAAAGTCATTACAAGGGAAAGCAAGAATCCTTAACCCTTTTTTTGAATATTTATCGTGAAGCTTTTGGAGATCCTTATATTGAGCAGTATTACCGCAATAACTGGCTACGTTTACTATCAAAATTACATTTTCTGAATATTGGCCAAGTTTTTTTGCTTCTCCATTTGCTGAAACAACGGTTGTGTTTTGAACTTCTATTAACATTTGTTTTATAAATTCGTCTTTTAAGATAGCATTGAAAAAATGTTTTTGCGTTGTTTAAGACCTTATTTGCCTATTATTTTTATTTGTAATTTTTAGTAAAAAGTTTTTTCTTAACTTATATAATTAAGTAACCATATTAAATAATCAATTTGGACCCCTTAGACCCTCTTACTGAAATTATTAATTCAGGACAGGGCTTCTCGCCTTCAATTGCTCTAGAACGAATCCTTTGGGTAATGATGGGTTTTTTCTTTCTTGGTGCTATTTCAACCTCAATTACAAGAGGAATGAAGCAAAATGATTGGTTCGGAAATAATTCTTTTTTATCTAATTTAAAAGCTAATAAAAGAGAAGATAAACTCTCTAACAAGCTATCTGAAGATGACAAATAACATAAATTAATTTTGTGATGGGCAGTTTTAAATTTATTCCTAAGAAAATATTATTACTTGGCAGTGGCGAACTTGGAAAAGAATTAGTTGTTGAAGCTAAAAGATTAGGCTTAGAAGTAATAGCTATTGATAAATACGAAAATGCCCCTGCGATGCAATTAGCTGATAATTCTTTTGTCATAGATATGAGTGATAAGGAAATTTTAAAAAAAAAGATAAAAGAACTCAAACCTGATTTTGTAGTTCCCGAAATTGAAGCACTATCAATTGAAGCTTTAAAGGAATTGGAAGAAGAAGGAATAAATATCGTTCCTAATGCTAGAACTGTTGAAATAACTATGAATAGGGATAAAATAAGAAATCTTGCATCTAAAGAATTAAAGATAAAAACTGCAAAATTTAGTTATGTTTTTAATGTTGATGAGCTAGAAATAAAATCATCTGAAATTGGCTTCCCTCTTTTGTTAAAGCCTCTAATGAGTTCATCAGGAAAAGGTCAAAGTTTAGTTAACAGGAAAGAAGATCTATTGTTAGCTTGGAATGATGCCTTGAAAAATTCAAGAGGAAAAATAGTTGGTGTAATACTTGAGGAATTTTTAAATTTTGATTATGAATTTACCCTCTTAACTATTAGAAAAGATAGTGGGGAGAATGTATTTTGTGAGCCAATTGGTCATGAACAATACAAAGGAGATTATCAATGTAGCTGGCAACCATTGGACATGAATCAATCCCTGATTAATGAAGCCCGAAAAATGACAACAAAAATATTAAATAATTTAAATGGTTCGGGTATATATGGGGTTGAGTTTTTTGTAAAAGGCAAAGAGGTTATATTTTCAGAATTATCTCCTAGGCCTCATGATACGGGAATGGTCACCTTAGTTAGTCAAAACATAAACGAATTTGAATTACATTTAAGAGCCTTTTTAAATCTACCCATACCAAATATTTCACTATTAAAGCCATCAGCAACCAGAGTAATAATATCAGATAAAGAATCTAATACTCCTTCATATACTGGACTAAACGAGGCATTAGGATTTAAGAATACTAAAGTTCTAATATTTGGGAAACCAACAGCAAAGAAAGGAAGGAGAATGGGGGTAGTCCTTTCATCAGATGATGACCTAAATATTGCCCGAAAAAATGCGGACAAGTCAGCACTTGGAATTAAAATTGTTTCCTAATTTATAGAATATTAAATAAATATTATAAAAAAACTACTTATTTCCTTCGTTTTTATTTTATGTCTTTGTATGTAATATTTGAATGTATTATTGTTTTTTTCTATGATAGAAAACTATAAAGGTTGGGATATAACTTTGACATGGGATGATAAGCATTCTTTTGGGAAGAACTCTTCTATTAACGATACTTTTAACCAAAAAGAAAAATGGAAAGGAGTAAATTTAAATGGTAATAGAATTTATGGAGCATCCCTTAAGGAAATAAGACATATTATTGATTATCCAAGGCTACATAATTAATTATTTATAGAAATAATTAATTTTCTGCTTTCTGATTATTATCATCAATTAGTTCGTTTGCGAGCTCTCTTAAATCACCTTTAATTGATACCCATGTAAAAGCAGCAATAAAAACTGTAGCTGATATTGCTATTGTAATTGTTTCTAAAGGACCTAATCCTAATGCAATTGCAAACATGTAAAAAATTAAATAATAATTTATTATATTCCACATTATTAATTAGTTTTAATTTGGTTTTCTTTTGAAACTTAATTTAATTAATTTCAAAATATTTTGTATAAATAATCTTTAATATTTATCTTCTTAAGAGACTTTTTTTTATATGGTTTTTTAATAAGAAATTTTCAAAAATTATTTGCTAAAATAAAAAAATTATGAAGCAAAAAAAATGTCCACAATGTAAGAATTTAATCTCAATAACAGCTCCGACGTGCCTCTTCTGTGGAAGACCTAATAAATTTGTAACTAATAATTACGTAAAGAGAAAGTGGAATAAAGAGTATAAAAAAGAAAGATTCAATAATTTTAAAATAAATATATCTAAAAAGTTATCTTTGCTTTTTATTATTATTGGTATTTTAATAATACTAATTATAAGTTTATATAAATAGAATAATTATTAATTTAAAATTGCATCTATAACTTCACTTGTATTTGGTGAAAGTTTATTTTTTTTTATATAATCAAGAACTTTAACTATATTTCTTTTATAGGGATTTTCATATTGTCTATAGTTACTAAATATTTTTAAAAAACGTGATATTACTATTGGATTTGATTTATCAAATTCTAAAATTTTATTTGCTATGTATTTATAACCTGATCCATCTATGGAGTGGAATAATGAATTTCTCGTTACGTAGGCATTTAGTATAGATCTTAAAGTGTTGGGTGATTTAACATCAAAATATTCATTTTTAAATAGATCTTCAATACTTTTTTGATTACGATCTATCTCAATAGATGCTTTAAAAAAGAACCAATTATCTAAGACTACTGTATTATTTTTCCATTTATTAAAAAAAATATTTGAAATTAATTCTCTTTCCGGACAATTAATCCTTGTAAATACATTCAAAGCAGCTTTTGCAAGTGTCATTGAATTACTATCTACATAACTAATTATGTCACTCTTAATTTCTTCATCTTTACTATGTAAAAGTAACCTCCATATTGTTTCTATTAGTTTTCTTTCATCTTTACCCTCTGGCCATATTTTAGTAATGTTTTTATTTATTTCTTTAAGCTTATTTAACAGTTCTTCTTTTAACTTAGAGCCAAAAAGAAAATTTAATTCGTCAATAGTTTTATAAATTTTTAATGGATCAATTCTCATAATTTCTGATTCTATTTCAGAGAAGGTTGGGATACTAAGTATTTCAGATAAGAGAGATAAATTTATATTTTTCTTATTTCTAATTATTGATCTTAATGTTGCTATTAATTTATTTTCAATATTTATATCGGGTTCTTCATATATTCTTTTGCATATTATTTTTTTGTATATACGTTTTATCGTGTCATATATTGTGAAATAATCAGTTTCAAATTCTAGTATTAATAATTTTTCTGCAAATGTCGTATCTGTTTCCCATTTAATAGGTGCTGAAAAATTTCGAAAATAAGAAATTATTGGACTATCAAAAATGGAAGTTATATTTTCTAGAGTGAATTCCTCTTCTTTTTCTTTTAAGATAAGTGTCTTTTCTATTTTTTCAGAACTACTAATAAATATTGAGATATTAATAGGAATTATTAGAGGTAAATCGTTATAAAGATTTTTTTTATTTGAATTTATTTGAGAGACTCGTATTTTAAGTATTTGTTTTTTTCTATCCCATTTTCTTTTAAACTTAACCAATGGTGTCCCATTTTGTTTATACCAAGTCTTAAATTTTTCAATATTTATTTCTTTATTATTTTCTAAAATCTTTTCAACAAATTGATCAATAGTTGCTGCTTTCCCATCATAAGTAGAAATAAAATTCCTAAAACCAGTATTAAAGTTTTCATCTTTTACTAATGTTTTAAGCATCCTTATAATTTCAGCTCCTTTTTCGTAAATAGTAGTTGTATAAAAATTGTCAATCTCTAAATATTTTTCAGGTCTCACTGGATGTGATGTTGGGCCAGAATCTTCTCTAAATTGTGTTTTCCTTAGGAATTTTGCATCTTCAAGTCTTTTTATTGAAGGATTATGAAGATCTGCTGTGAATTCTTGATCTCTAAATACTGTTAAACCCTCTTTTAATGATAATTGAAACCAATCTCTACAAGTTATTCTATTACCAGTCCAATTATGAAAGTACTCATGGGCGATTACACCTTCTATACGCTCCAGCTCTTCATCAGTCGTAGTTTCTTTATTTGCAAGTATTAATTTTGAGTTAAATATATTGAGGCTTTTATTTTCCATCGCTCCCATATTAAAATGCCTAATTGCAACAATATTAAATAATGATAAATCGTATTCGAGATTATATTTCTCTTCATCCCATTTCATCGACTTCTTCAATGAATTGATTGAATGCTGTACATATTTTTCATCACCTTTTTCTACGTATATATTTATTTCTACTTTTTTATTAGACTTAGTATTGAAGCTATCTTTGATGCAGTTTAGTTTCCCCGCAACTAAAGCAAAAAGATATGAAGGTTTGGGATAAGGATCTTCCCATATCACTTCGTGTCTTTTGTTTTCAAGATCTTTTGCTTCGATTAGATTTCCATTAGATAGTAATACTGGATATTCTTCCTTATTTGCCTCTATCCTTACTTTATATTTACTTAAAATATCAGGTCTATCAGAGTGGTAACTTATTCTTCTAAAGCCTTGTGCTTCGCATTGCGTAGTAATAATTCCATTACTTTCATACATTCCTAAAAGTGAAAAATTCTTCTTTGGTTTAATTGTTCCCACAATCTTTAAGGCAAAAGTTTCTTTAAGTATGGGTTTAATTAATAATCTATTTTTTTGTATTGAATAGTTATTTTCTACTAATAAAGATTCATCTAAATATATCTTTTCAACAAATATATCTATCCCATCAAGAATAAGGGAATTTTTATTAATATTCTTTTTGATCAATTTTAGTTCGGTTTTAACAATTACTCTTTCGTCTTCAATTATAAAATCCAAAAAAATATTAGGTATTTTATAATCAAAGGATTTATAGTCCTCCATTTTTATATATTGACTATTGTTCTTGTTGTCTGAAACGTTAAGCATATTTATTTAATTATTCCTCTGAACTAAATAGTTTATTAAAGAGTATTATGTGCATGATAAATTAAAAATGATTAGGCTTCTCCTAATTTACATATATGATCCTTGATTACTCCAGATGGAAGTAATTCATACAATATCGGATTTTTATCTTTGACCAATCCCTCTTGATTTATTTGGTATCTCCAATCCCATTTTCTGTCCGTAAATGATAAGTAATCTTTTCTAAGAGAATATGGTAGCATTAGCTTTTTCCCATTCCAATCTATATTAATAAATGCTCCAGGTTCAATTTCAGAGATAGTTTTAACTATTGAGAAATCTCCGTTAATATTATTTCTAATTACTAAATCGAGCTTAATATTGTCGCAAAAATAGGATGTGTTTAGAGCAAATAGACAAATTGTTGAAAAAAATAACGTATAAATTTTAGATACTCCTTTTCTTTTTCTATTTTATTAGTTTATAAGAACTAATGATATAGTTATAAATTTTCTTTATTAAAAATAACTAAATTTTTATGGAATCCATAGTTTTTAAATTTACCAAGTTACATTTTAATTCTTCTTCATATTCCTGAACTGATATGAATTTGTTTAAAAGGCCTGTATATTTTGCTTCTCCTCCAGCAGTACTTGAAAGTACATATTTTGGATTAAAAGTATTTATTAATTTTGGAAGTACATCTGCGCCTTTTACAAAAGATCCAACCATTGGAAGATCAAGGTTAATTATGGGTGTTATGACAGCATCAATTTCTTGAGATTTAATGTTTTCATCAAGATAACCATGTGGTTCGATGTAGAAACCTTTTCCTTTTTCGTCTTTTACTATGTATCCATTTTCTATTTGTGGTACGGGGGCACCAGCAGTAGCTTCTATTTCTAGACCCTTTTCTTTAATTTTTTCGGATGGTTTGAGAACTTTGATCGATGTAAAACCTAATTTTTCAAGAATTACTTTTGCACTATTGGGGCAAATGATATCAATATTTTTTTTAAACTTTTTTAATGAAGGAACATGGCAATGATCAGGTAAACCTTGAGTTAAGAGGATTATATTAATGTCTTCCTCAATTAAAATTTCATTGTCTAGTGAACCTTTGAAAAACCACTGTCCTGGAGGGAATACTAAATCACCAGTAAGCCAGGGATCTATTATTAAGTTGGTTTTTTCAAATTTGATTAACCAGCCATTTGAACCTAAATATTTGGCTTCAAAAGTCATTATTAGTAAGTACTATAAATAGACTATAAATTAGATTTATAAAAATTGAGAAAAGAATTTTTTTGGGTTTGGCATATCTATTAGTTCTGACAAGAAATGTCTTCGGTCTATTTTTTTATTTAATGGTTTTCAAAAAATTTATTAATGTTTAGCTTCATTTAAAATTTGAAATGATTTCTTTTTGAGATTAAATATGAGTACTTGATTTTCTTTTGATCTACTTTTTAAAGTTTTTTCTTTTAATGATTGAATAGGAATTAATGCTAATCCTCCAGTCCCTGAAAATATAATTGGCATGGTTACATTTTTATTGCCATTCATTTTTTGTAAATCTATAGCTTGTGAAACAATATTTTTAGCTCTTTCAAATCCATGGTGTTCTATCAATTCAGACCATAACGAATTTACCGACTCATATTTTGAAAATTCAATTTGTATACTTTTCATTAAAAATTTAAGAAAAACTAAATTTTATAGTGAGATTATTTATTTAATTTCTATTTTTAAACCCATCCATCACTAATTGCAACAAATCAATAACGTCCCCATCAGTTAAATCAAGATCTTTTTTTAAATCATTGCAGGTTAAATTCATTTCTAGTGCTGCTTCTGCCATATGATTTATTTTCTCATCTTTACCACCTAAAGAAATAAATGGATTGAAGTTTTCTATCATTATTTTTTTATATTACTTATATGTTCTAGCTAAGAAATAATAAATTATCTTCTAATCACAAATAAGCTTAAAAATATGTCATTTATTAATTTGGAGTGAATCATTTTTTCAAACCAAAGAAGTTGGGACACCTTTTGAAATCAAGGCTAATCTCCTTGCTCTTACAAGAAAGGGAAACAATAAATTTGTTCTTTTGTCTGATTTAAAGATATTTGATAAGAGCTTTAAAAGTTTGCCAGATGGATTATTTATTTGATTACATATTTTATTTATTGCTTCAGCTCCATGAAATATATCATCATCCTTAAGAAGGATTGCTCCTCTATCTATGTCGTAACCTTTCTCTAAGAGAGATTTAATTATTTTTGGATTTTTTCTACCATCTAGAATAGAAATTTTATTTATTTTACTTTTAAGTTCTAAAAGTTCTGCGAAATGATTACAAAAAGGACATTCTCCATCATATATAAAAGTTAAATTTGCATTCATAGCGTTTTATTTTCAATAATTTGATTTTAAGTGAAAATAAAGTGACCTGTTGTCCATCAAAGACTCACAATTAAAGTATTTAATTTTCAAATATTTATGGAGCTACTAACCCGTCTCACGATCGAATCACCTTTGAATTACAAAGAAATGTCTCAATTTAGGTATATTCCCTTCAATAATTCTGTATGCTATCTCCGAGATAATTGTATTTAAAAATCTATGAATTTATTAGCTTCATTCGCCATCGGCGGTTTTAATCCTTGGGCAGCAGGTGTTGGGATTGGTTCTTTAGTTCTCTTTGGGCTTGTTGGTTTAGTCGCAGGACCAAATCTCAGCAAATTTGATACTGAGGAATAAATAATTAATAGTTTTTTAATTTAAATTCCAAAAGACTCTTTTTGGAGTCTTTTTTTTTAGCAGTTTTTGGAAATTTTTTTTAGAGTAGTTAATAATAAAAAATTCAAATGCTATTAAACCCTTTTGCTCCTCTAGCTTTCATAAAAATTACTTCTCTCAAAGCTACTACATTTTTTCTACTAGTTCTTCTAATAAAGTCTAATTTACTTAGATTAAAAGGTGGTTTGATAGGTGGACTCTTCGCATTGATACTCATTTCAGGAATATTAGCTTCTACATCTATTGCTCTAGGTTCACTAATTTATGCTTATAGAGTCAAAAACAAAACTGAAGAAGATAACATCGTACAAGATCTTGAAACAGTGAACATATAATTTCTATCAAATTAATATATAAATAATGTTATTAGAAAGGTGTTCCGGGTACAAAATGTAATACTAAAAATCCAAATCCAGCAGCAAAAACTATTGAAACTGCGATAATCAGAAGGCCAGAAGCCATGCCACCTTGTTCAAATGCCATAAATTTTAGTTATTTTTACAAATATAATGCAAATACAAGATAAAAGTAATTGTGTAAATTACTTATATCAACCGAATTTGTTATTTATTGTAAAGAGGAGCAAAAATATAGAAGATAATGAAACAATAGTTCCGAAAATTATTAAGGGTTTTGATTTTTCAGTATCTTCTTTTTTAGGAAGTTTATTTGATAAAGATGTATTTTTATCTTTATTGATAATATTTGAAAAAGGTTTTTTCACATCCAAAAATAAATTTAATGGGTTATTAGTTCATTGATTTAAATAAGTCTTTGTGGTAATCGACAATATTTTGACAACTGGTCACAGGTGTAAATTCCATATGAATTCCAAATTTAGCTCTCCAAGGGGCAAAATGTTCAAAAACCTCCTTGTCACTAAAAGCTTTGCACAAACAAACTACCCTTCCTTCGCCAGGAGCATGAACCCTAAACAGCATTTCAAATTTATCAGTTTTGTCAGCTTTGGCCATTTCACCATTTTCCCATGCTTCTACAAATAATTTGTAGGCCTTAACTTGATTATCAATATCTGGAAATTGACAATCTGCAAGATACATTTGCATTAGATTCTTTATAATTTAATCTTATTATCTGTCAAAAACAAAGTAATTTCTTGCACTGTTTTAATTTGAACATCATATAAAAATTTTTTTACGGGATGAAATGAGATGCTAATATTTCTAGAAATTTTCCAATATCTTTTTTATATAAACTGTCAGTAATTTTTAGAGAGAATAGTTCATTTTCATTAAGTTCTTCCTTTTGATTATCAAAATTAACATTTCCTTTAAACGTAATGTTTTGCATGAAAAATAATTATTACTATTTAAAATTTAAGCAATTTATATAAAATGGCAATTATCTTTACATAATGTTTTGTCTTTTAAGCTTTAATATCTATATAAACTTATCTATTATGTAAAAAATTGTATTTATTATACTTAATACTACGGTAATAAAGGATGCTAGAACGGGCAATAGATTAAACCATAATTGAGATGTTTTCATGGCTGAATTTATTGGTAAGAACTTTTCACTCCTTTTTATTCTTATTTGTAACCAAAAAATTGATAATGGATAAATTACCTTTGCGAAGCTAATTAATATAGAAAATAAATATCCTTTTTTTGAATAGAGTATGTAACCCGAAAATAAATATAAAAACCAAATAAGGGATCTTTGAAATAATAATAATTTTTTGCTTCTGCTACTCATTTTTTTTATTTAAGCAATTAAAAATTTTTTATCATCTTATATCGTTCAAATGTTATATTCTTGATAATTATTTTTTCTTTACGAATTATCTTCCAGCTATTTTTTAGAAATAATTTATAACTAATTAAGCTTGCCTCTGTTGTTAAGCAAGGTAAACCTTCTTTTATGGCTTCCTTTTCTATTTTTTGAAGTAACTTTGTCCCGTAACCTTTCCTTTGTGAATCTCCTCTGCAATATAAAAGGGAAATTCTATTATTTGGATATCTTGAGGCAAAAGCAATTATCTTCTCTCTTTCATTAATAAGCCATCCTTTACCTTCCTTTAAGGATAAATTAAAATATTTATTATCCCAAGCTTGACTTGCCCAGGCTCTTTTTTGTTCTAAAGTATAAATCTTCTCATCTATAGAAATTATTGAATCAAAATATATTTTTTTTAAATCAAGTTGATCTTTTTGGGTAATTTGTTTTAAATTCATTGAGTTGAGTTCAAATAGCAATGTCAAATAAAAATATTGTGGCAATTGGAGGTGGAGGTTTTGGAAGGTCCTTAGGTGAACTTAAGATAGAGAAATATATCACGTCATTAGTTAAAAAGGAAAGACCTAAAATCTGCTTTATTCCTACTGCATCAGGAGATAATGATTCATATAAATTAAATTTTTATAGAGCTTTTTCAAAATTAAATTGTATAACTAGTCATCTTGATTTCTTTTCAAGAACAGAAAACTTGGAAAAAAAAATTCTATCCCAAGATATCATTTATGTTGGTGGAGGAAATACAAAAAGTATGTTGGCGGTTTGGAAAGAATGGGACCTGCAGAATATTCTGAAAATTGCTTATGAAACAGGGATTATAATGAGTGGTGTCAGTGCTGGCGCGATATGTTGGTTTGATCAAGGAATTACGGACTCTTTCTCTGATAAATTAGAGATAATAAATTGTTTGGGAATAATAAAGGGGATAGCTTGCCCTCATTATGATGAGGAAAAAGAAAGAGAACCTTTCGTAAAAAAAATAATTAAAAACCAAAGAATTGATTCTTGTATTTGTATAGAAGGCAATTGTGCCTTGCATATTAAAAATGATTTGTATTATGTATCAATTAATTTTGGAAATAAAAAGAAGTGTATAAAAATATCTAAAGAAAATAATGAATTAATTAAAGAATATTTTAAAAATTATGATTGTATATAAAGATGCTATATATCTTCGTTTTTTGCAATTGATACTAATTCCATACCCTTATATTTAATAAAAGAAGCTGTCCATATTTCTTTTGATAGATTGCCCAAATATTTTAAAAATTGGGTTGTATCACCGTCTCTTATCCATTCAGATTTTATAAATGGAAGTTCTTTCTGCATTCTTTTTGGATGCATATGAACTAATAGTAGGCCTTTGTCTTCGGATACCCTTTTTAATGCTCCTTCGTCACTTCTTTGGAAAACTCTTAGAAGAAGATTTAGAATTACTTCTTCCCCAAGTTTAATTAAATTACTTTGTTCTTCTAGTTTTTCTTTAATCTCTTTCCCACCTAAAGGCATTGCCCTGACATTATTTTGCTCTATTAATGCAATTGCAATTAGATAATCCTGACTTGCCATATTTTTTTGTAATCTTGTTTAGATTATTGTAACCCCTCGACCTCTTCATATATTTGATTTAATAAGAATAATTGTATTAATAAAATTACAAAATTATAAAGTGATTTTTTGTAAGTTCTTACTTTATTTATTTTCAGTATTGTTTTCATGTTTATGTACAGTTTGCTCAAGGATAGTTATACCTAATAATTAAAAATGATTTAGAAATATGATTGAAAAATCATCCAATGAACAAGTCTCTTTTAAAGCTGCTTTTGCTAAATCTTTAAATTACTTATTAACATGTAAAAGAAAAAAAATTCTGAAATAAGTGATCTTCTTTAAGCTCGCTTTCGTTTACACTTTTTTACGTATAAATTTTTTATAATTAGAACATGATTAATGATTTAAGATTCGAATTATCTTTTAAAAATACTTTTCAATTAGAAAATAAACTAAATTTTTGCATATCTAACAATATTAATAAAATCAATATCCCATGCAAAGGGTTAATAAAAAAAGATTTCCTAAATGAGACTATAAAATATATTGGTGAGAACTATAAAAATTTAGATGTAATATATCATTATAGCCTTTATCATCAATATGCAAAGAATAGAGAATATTCATATTTAGAGTTTTTAAATTTTATTAAAAAATGTAAGTTTTATAAAAATAAAGAAATTCTACTTGTTTCAGGATCTAATAAGAAAAAAAACTTTGAAGTATTAGATGTATTGAGAGATTTTAATAATGAAAAAAATTTAAATATTGATATAGGAACTGCTTATAACCCTTACTTGAAAAATCATTACAGTATTTGTGGAGAAAGAGAAAGAATAAAAAAGAAATTTTCTTCTAGATTAACTAAATCAATCTGGCTTCAATTTGGAACTGATATTAAATTACTTGAAAAAGAAGTTAATTTTTTAAAAGATTCTGTTCTGAATAATTCATCTAATAGTAAAAATCAAAATGTGAAAATTTACGGTAGCTTATTAGTTCCATCAAAGGAATTCATTTCCCGATTTAAATTTCGTCCCTGGAAAGGGGTTTTTATTTCAGATAGGTATCTTAATTCTCTTGATAATTTTTATGCATTTACAAAAGATTTAATTGAAATGTATCTTGATAACAATATTTGCCCAATAATTGAAACTGAATGTTCATCAATAAAAAAATTACAAGATATTCATTCTTTAATGAAAAGGTAAATAAGTAATAATTATGATTAATGATACTTTTTATGATATTGCGATTATTGGTGGGGGAATATCTTCATGTGTATTTTCATCTTTTCATCTGAAAAATGGTTACCAAGGTAGGATTGCGATAATAGAAAATGGTCGAAATCTTGGGGGACGATCTAGTACAAGAAATAGTATTAGTAATAGTGGGTGGCAACTCAATCATGGTTCCCCTAATTTCAATATTTGCAACAGTAATAATAATCAGTTGTTAAAAACTTTCATTCAGGAATTATTAGATTCAAAAATTATCCAATCAGATCCTTCAGAATTAATTGAATTATATGAAGATCCTAGAGATCAAAAAAAATTAATCTGTAATTTTCATAGTTGCAAAAATTATACTTCAAGCTCTTCTATGTCTGATTTATCAAAAAATATTCTTAATCAAAATAATTTGAAAAATCAAGTTGATTTTTTCTTTCAAACTTTAATAGTCAAATTAAAATATGAAAATAATTGTTGGATTTTAACCTCAAAAAATGGGTATAAATTTAAAACAAAATTTCTTGTATGTTCAAGTAATTTAATTTTACATAAAAGATCCTTAGATATTTTGAAGACAAATCAAATACCATTGAGGGAAGCTATTCCAATAAATAATGATAAAAAAATTGATACAATTTTAAATCTTCTTAATAAGCAAGAATATATTCAAAGATTAACTTTTTTGATTTATACAAAATCTAATTATTCTTATAAAGATAACTATAAGAATAGATTTAGGTATTTCCTTTTAAATAATCTTCTAGAGCAAAAATTCAAATTTGAAAGGATTATATTTCAAAAACAAATTAATAATAAATTAGGTATTGTCCTACATACGAGAAATAAAGAATTTATAACTGAATATTTTCAATGCACTAATAAAAAGAAATTTAAAAATATCTTATTAGATAAATTCAATCAAATATTTGATAAAAATTCTTATATAAATAAACTAATAGATTATCAGGATATTTCTATAATGATATGGAGAGCATCTCAACCATCTGGTTTAGGGATTCCTGAAAATTTGCAAGTTTGTGATAAATATAATATAGCTTTCTGTGGGGATTGGTTTGATTTAGAGGGGTTTGGTAGAATTGAAGGTGCAATATTGAGTGCCTTAAAATTGTCATTGAAGATTAGTTCACTATATTAATTATTTTTTTTAATAGAAGGTCTATATCACTTTTCTTCCTAATGACAATTGTGTTGAAATAATTTCTTGAATTACATTTATTTTTATTTTCATGAAATAATTCCCATGCTTTTATAAAGTCTCTTTTTGCTAGATCTTTACTTTTACCTCTTTCTAAAAAATCTCTTTTAATTACTCTATTCAAACAAGTTTGTTTATTAGCTTTTAATTTAATTAAAAGGCAATTTTCTTTTGAAAGGGTTTTTAATATTTCTTGTCCAAATATTCCCTCTATAATAAGAAATCTTATATTTTTAGTTTTTTGATATACTTTTTTTATAGATTTACTCTTGAAATTATATTTATAATAGAAATCAGAAAATCCGTTTTTTACAATAAATTCTAGATCTCTTTTAAATAATCCAAAGTTGAAGCTTATTTTTCTGTCAAAATACGAAGTTAATGTTCGTGCTAATATTTGACTTAATATACCTGTTCTGTAGTAATTATCTGTATTTAATATTATTCCATTTTTAATATTTTTTAAAATCCTTTCGGATAGTGTAGTTTTTCCGCTGCCAGATGGTCCACTAATAACGATTAATTGCATATTCAAAAATCAGTTGAATAAGATTGAAGAAATGTATCTCATAATAGTTAAGTCAAAAAAATTAATAAGTCAATTTATTATTAAATTTTGGTATGGTTTTAGCTTAATAATATGATTGAAATCATTTTTTATCTTAGAAATTAAATTTTCAATTTTACTTTTTAGTAGAGTACTGATTTGTAAAATTAATCAAAAGGATTTTCTGTTAATTAAATTATAAAAAAATACTTAATATTTAATTAAAACTCTAAATTGAATTATTAAACTGCAAAGAAAAATAAATTTAATATATTTTTCTTGGATTATATCAATAAATAAAATATGAACTATAAAAATATTTATATAGTTCCTCAATTAATTTTTAACTTGCATCATAAATAAATATATGACTTAATATAGGTGTAAATAAAAAATAAATTTTATCATTTCTTTTAAAATCATTATTAATTGTTTGAACAAATCAATTTATTTTTAATATTGAAATGTTGAATTTATTAAATTATCTATTTTTTGAATAAATGATTACTAAATTTTTAAGTAAGTTAAAATCAATCCTTTTTAAGAGTGAGACCTCTACAGAAATTCCTTTACCAAAAAAAACTGTATCAAAAACGAAGAAGAAGTCTGTAAAGTCTTCTAAGGCCTCTAAATCAAAAACAAAGAAAGATGATTCGAAAAAAATAATAGAATCTTTTAAAGCTATTCCT
The DNA here is from genome assembly GCA_003282425.1 of Prochlorococcus sp. AG-335-A05. Taxonomy (GTDB): domain Bacteria; phylum Cyanobacteriota; class Cyanobacteriia; order PCC-6307; family Cyanobiaceae; genus Prochlorococcus_A. The sequence goes on from QBZF01000012.1 coordinate 15,561, forward strand.
GGTGTAGGAGCTAAGAGTGCAGAGGCCTTTTATAAGGCTGGCTTTAAAACTCCAAAGTCAATAACTTCTGCTAAAGATGCAGATCTTCTTGCTGTTCCTGGAGTAGGAATCAATCTTGTTAAGAAACTAAAGAATAAATAAAAAACATTAATAATGCTGTTTTATAAAGATTAACTATTGAATTTTAATTACTTAATAAAAATATTTCCTCAATTTTGATATTACTCAATTATAAATTTCCTACTTTTAAGTAATAAAAAATGTTTATGATGGTATAAATTATCTCCTTCTTGCTTTTCTTCTTTGTTGTAATTTTCTCTTATATTTTTCAATAGGAGTTTCATGATGTCTTAATCTTTTTAAATCGGCAAATATCCCTGATTTTGACACTTGCCTTTTAAATCTTCTAAGGGCTGATTCTATTCCCTCATTTTCTCCAACAGTAACTTGAGTCAAAATTAACTAAATAAATACAATTATATCATTTTAACGGTTCATTTAATGATTTTCATAACTCAATATTTAGGAATAACTTGAAAGATTATTATTTTCTTTTTGCCCAATCAAGAAAATTCTTCTTTGGGTTAAGTATATCCTCTATGGATTCAAAATAATTCTTTGACCAGCTTTCCTTAGATAGACCTACGAATAACATCAAATTTAGAGGATATTGATCACTATCTGAGCAGTTTCTAAAATCGTCTCTGAATAAAAATATTTCTTTATTAAGTGCAATAGAAATTCCTAGTTCTACCATTACACCCTCATCTGGAGGGTTACCGTTAACAATTGCAAATATGCAATCACATGACTTTAAATCGTTGAAATTTGTTTTTGCTAGGTCATAAGCCCAATTATTTTTGTTCGTTATTAAATGCTTCGTTCTCTCAAAAGGTTCATAGACTTCTACATTTAAATTTTGAAATACTTTAATGAATTCAGGTAATAGATTTTTAGTTTGTTTTGAAAACCCATATGGATTAGCTAAATATAATTTTTTTTTATTCACTTTAGCCTCCTTTTACTTTTGTATTCTTTTTGTTCTTTTAGCTCATTTTCTTTATTTTCCCATGGAAATACTATCCATTCTTCTTTAAGAGATAAATTTACAGTCTTCCACCAAATAGGTTTCTTTTTACTAACTAAAACAAAGAAATGAACACCTTCAATATTTTTGAAATTACTTAATGTCATCCCAGTTTCATAAACATCATCAACTATCAGTGAACTTTTTAAGGGTTTTTCAATTAACTGAACATTTAATTTATGACTTAAAGCTACTGCGAGGCAAAGGCCGCCTCTAGGGACACCATATATTCCTGATAATTTAAGTTTTTTGCATTGATTAGCAATATAATCAACACTCTTATCAAATTCGCCCCATGTAAGATACTTTGTCATTCTAAAAATTTTTTTGTTCAATTATTGGAGAAAAGTTTGAAGCAATTAAACTTAATAGGGCTACTACTTGTTCGTTGGGACAATTTGTATCTTTTTTTAATTTTTCGCATTCTTTTAGTATATTTGCATATATTTCTTCAACAATTCCATTCATTTGCTCTTCATTAAATGAATATGGATTATTCATATTTTTATTTATAAATATATTTTATTTTTACTTGAATATTAAATAAGTAAACATTTTTATTTCAAAAATATGAAATTATTTCCACATTGGCTCATTTGAACCTTTGCTTTTTTTCGTATTGGGCTGATATTTATGTAAATTTTCGATTTCTATGGCAAATTTTTTTGAATCTCCTTTTATGCTTTCATTTTTAATTAAATTTGATAATGATACTCTTCTTCTGATTTTCAGAAGACCAAGGCAGATTCCCCATATTTGCTTATCCTTATATTTTTCTAACCAGAAATCAAATATTTTTTCTAAAAAGTTTAATGGAATATTAAATGAAATCCCTATTGGAGGTTGATCTAATGAAAAATCATTATTTTTTAAATCATTCATTAAATTATCCAAATTCAAGTTTATTGCATTAAGAATATCTTTAGCGGATTCATATCCTATTAGTTCTTTTCTATGACATTCCAAAAGAGTTTCATCATCAAGTATTTTTAAGTCACTATTTTTAACTCCAATTAGCCAAAAACCCTCATCATTTACTATTCCACTAGCTAAAAACAAAAATAAATATCTATTTTCCAAAAATAATAAACTCTCTATTCAGTTTTAACATTAAAGAACAAAAAATAAAATAGCTTTTCTACTAAATATTTTTAAATTTATTCTCGCGATTTAGTAAAAGTATTGATAATATTTGGTTTTATGATGTTTAGCAAAAAAGAGTTAAGACTAACGTTTAATGACCCACTTGATCAATTGGTAATCTATATAAACCAAAAGTTAATTAAAAATAAAACTCTAAGGACTATTTTTTCTTAGGAAACAATTTTCCAATCTTCTCTTGTTGAATAACTTCTCTTTCAGTCCTTATTTTTGTATCTTCTAAGGATTCTTTATTAGTACTAACAGCATAAATAATATAAAAAATCATACCACTGAAAATTAATCCTATAAATAAAATAATAATCCCTAAAGGTTCTGTAGGGCTAAATATTTTAAGATCTATCCCTGAATTTAGAAAAATTTCCATCAAATATGTAACTAATTAAAAAATATTTTTATTTGTATCTAGTTAATTTCTTCATAACCATAGTAGGTTTTATTATTTGAATTTTTATAACCTATAGCTGCCTCCTCGGGATTTTGAGCATCAAACTTTCTTGCTCTAGCATGTATCATGTTAAAAGGAAAAATTGCAGCTCCAACAAAGAAATGTAGTATTAAAAAATCGGAAGGTAATCCGTTTGTCCAATCAGGAAAGAAAAGGAGTGTCAATAATAAATGGTCCATATAATTAAATCAAAATTTACCTATAAATACTATTACTAAGTTACATCTGTAATTGGTTTTATTTAATAAATTGAAATCTTAATTAAAAATATTTCAAAGGAATTTATTTACTATTTAAGTATTTATTTATTTAAATATTATTATTTATAATATCTATAGTAAAAGATAAAGCGATTTGTCCAGACTTTTTTTTAGCTTTGTATTTTTCGCGGTTGTTTTCTTACATCCTTTAAGTACATTTGCATCTCATACTTCTGACCCTACAATAAGTCTACTTCAGAATAGGATATCAAAAAATTTTTCAAAGAAGTTTTGTAATGCAATACAAAATGGATTATCAAAGGATGAAGCTATGACATCCTCTATAGTTAAAACCGAAAATATTGTTTCGTTTTCATATAATCCTCAAAAGAAATGGATTGAAAAAGAAGATTTGGCTAATCAAATTTCTATAAAAGTCATAAACGATTGCGGGTGGTCTTTTGGATTAATGGGCAAAGAAGGAATAAATTATTTTAAATCATATTTTTTAGAAATCTATGATAAGACAACTCCTGATAAGAAATTATCTAGTTAAATTCCTTATATGAATAATATTTCGGATAAAAATGTAATATTAGTTCTTTTTGGAACTGTTATCGTAGTTTTCGTTTTAATTTTTTCTGTAAAATCACCAGAAAGAAAAATTATCGAATCCCCTATAATGTGGAAGGAAGAATTTTCTAACATCTCTTTATTTGAAAATGAATTAGTCGAAATGAGAAAATCTATTTTTTTATAATAAAATATTACATTTTAATAATCTTTATAATTAAATTCGATAAAAGAATACTTTAATTAATTTAAAAAAAATTTAAAATAATAAATTATTTTATGTAATTTAATAAAACAGAAGCCAACTTTAAATCATTATTAAACCATGCTCTAATTGCCATTGATCTTCTTGGATCATAAAATTTTTGACTCCTATACCATTTAAGTACTTCTATGTCAGATTTTTTTCCGTTGCAAGATAAACAGCATGGAACGCAATTTTTTGTGATAGTTTCTCCTCCTTTTGACCTTGGATATAAATGATCGAGAGATTCAGATGGATTACCGCAATAAATGCATGTATTATTAGTTAATTTATGGAGAGAATCTCTCCAGTTTTTATTGCTAATTTTAGGGCAAAGTTGATCAAGGTAAATTGCATCTTGCTTATGCATAAGCGTCTTGATAACTTCATTAATAATAACAGTTTTTCTTACGTTCTGAAGATACTTAAAATTTCAAACTATTTTATAAATATGTAATGTTAATACCTAATAATTGTAGATATTTTTTAAAGTAAGAATTATATTAAATGTTAATAACTTTTTTATATTTAACAATTGATAGCGATTTTTATTTTTATAACAAAGCTTTAATTTTTTTAATTTCTTTTTTATCAAATACATTTTCAGCCATTTCTGGAGGCGGCGCTGGATTAATTCAATTACCTGCTTTAATTTTATTTGGTTTACCTTATTATCAAGCTCTTGCTACACATAAAGTTGCCACGGTTGCTTTGGGTTTAGGTGGATCAATTAGAAATTTTAAATATATTAGAAATGATATTTTTGTTTTATGGCAAATTTTATTCTTTGGAACCCCAGGAGTTATTTTGGGTTCATATATTGTGAAATTCCTTTCTGAGCAATATCTATATTTAATATTAGGATTTATTTCAATAGTCTTAGCTATATACTCTTTTTGTAAACCTAGTTTAGGTTTGAATTCAACAGATTATATTATCAATTACCAACTAGAATTAAAGTTTATTATTCCTATTTTTTTTTATTGGAATCCTTAATGGTTCTGTCTCTTCAGGAACTGGTTTGTTAGTAACTTTCTTATTAATTAATATTTTTAAGATGGATTTTCTTAGAGCTGTTAGTTTGACTTTTTTTACAGTAGGTATTTTCTGGAATGCTATAGGAGCCTATTTTCTCAGCAAAATTGGTTACATACCTACAAATATATTAGTAATTCTTATTTTAGGATCTTTTGCGGGGGGATATTTTGGTGCTCATATGTCTAATTTAAAAGGGAATAAACTCATTAAAAATACATTTACAGTTGTATGCCTGCTTGTAGGAGTTAGTTTATTAGTAAAGTCAATTGGTTCTTTGATATAAATTAACTTATGGCAAATGCTAGAACAGCTGTTGTAGTTAAAAAAAGTCCCAATGCTGCTGTAGCTGTTAATAGTGAAAAATTCATTTGAAGAACATTTTTAAGAAGATTAATTATCTCTTTAGATTGAAGCTGTATTAAAAAATACTTTTATACTAAATTGTTTTTTGTCCTCCACGAATATCATTACGTAAAAAAAAAAGCCTCACAATTGTGAAGCCAGGTGATGGGGAACCTTATTTTTAATCCAATTTAATTAAAAATGCAACCCCCCCCATCGGTAGTGCGTTGTCTATGAGTTAAACACACTACAGATAGTGCTATCTAAATGAAATTTTAAAGAGTCTTGCAATAGAGATAATATTTTGTAATATTATGAGCTTTATTCAATATAACAAAAATTTAAATTTAGAATTTATTAGCTTTATAAGCTTGTTAAAGCTTCTCTACAATGTATTATTCGTAAAAGTGATTAATAATTTAAAATTTAATGATTGAATTAACTTTACTTACACTATTAAATTATGTTGGAGATAATTTCTGTGAATATAGAAATGTAGGTCATGATAATTATAAATCTTTACTTCTTTCTTACAGTGATGCAAGTGAGAAATTTGGTCCACTAGAAGTTAAAAAAGTAATTGAGAAATCAGATAATTTTAAAGTCGCGGCAATTGCTATTGCAGCTATTAAGTGTCCTCAGCATATTATGGAATAATGAAATTCGAAGTTAAAACTCAAAATGATGACCTTTGGAATTCTTCTTTATCTTTCTTATTAATATTTGCCCTTCTATCATTTATAGTAATTCTTTCTAATGTTTCAATTAAACTTGGAACGATTTCAAGATATCATGAAATAAATTATCTTTGTCGTCTACTTACCATTGAAAAATCATCATTAAATTTCAAAAAACTATCAAAGTTAACTAATTTAAAAACTAAGGCAAAAATGTGGGATTTATGTCGAGAAATTGTTAAATAAAAATTAGCTAGAAGCTGAAGTGTAATATTTTAGGGCAAATAACCAAAATCTTCTTGAAACTAAAAAAAATACTATAGCAACAATTATTTCTAATGAAATTTCCCATATTAGTGCAATACCTAGGAAAACTTCAGAGGGAATTGTCGTAATGAACGCAATTGGAACGAAAATACTAAAGAATATCCTTAATGAGAATGAAAATGAATTTAAAGGAAATCTTCCTATGTAAAGAAAAGAACGTAAGACTTCTGTCGCATTCCATGTTTTTACAAACCAAATTGTTGTTGTTGAGATTAAAAACCATAAGCTATATAGAATTACAATAGAACAACACAATGTTATAAGGCATAATAATAAAAAACTAAAGTTTATATTTATTTGATTAATACCTATGCAATAAAATAGTAGAGCAAAACCTAATATTATTTCTAAAAATCCAGCCGGTGCTATTTTATTTAATGAAATAAAAAATTGACTATCTAAGGGTTTAAGAAGAACAAAATCTAAGGTTCCTTCTCTTATGTGTTTTACTATTTCTGTAAGATTTGGATTGAACCATGTATTAGTAATTCCATTTAAAATTGTATATATTCCTTGAATAATTAAGGCTTGTTCAAAATCCCATCCTCCGATATTATCAGTATTTTGGAAAAATATAGTTAATAAAAATACGCTCCCTACTAAGCTTAAAATTGCAGTAATAAAGTCAATTATTACGTTAGTCTTATATTCCAATTCTGAGGCTATGGAAGTACTTAAAAATAATGAATAAATTTTTATATATTTTTTTAATTTCATGAACCCATCGCTGTATATTTTTTTGTTCCCAGAGACCAAGTCCTTTTAAATATGGGGAAAAGAACTGAAATCCAAAATATCTGCATAAAAAATCCAGAAATTATGTTTGTATTATTCCCAGATAATATATTTGCTGGAAAATCAATTAAGTAAGGGAATGGGGTTAGGTATATCCATGATTTCACATATTCTGGGAATGATATTACTGGGGCTAAAAGTCCTGAAAGGAATAAAGTTGGGATAAATAACAATCTTTCTATTGAAGAAGCCTTTTCTGTCCAAAAACAGAAGCAAGCAATAATTGATTGAATCAAAAATTGAATTAGAAAAGAAAAAAATGTAGAAAAACATGCTAATAAAAATAGACTTAAGTTTGGTATCCATATACTTTCTGGATTTATTAGAAAAAAAATTAACGCAATTATTATGGCAAAAGGGAAGCGTGTTATTTGTTCTGCTAGGTGTTGAGCAAAGTATCTAAAAAATGGGTTTAAAGGTTGAATTAAATATGGGGAAATTTTACCCAAGAGAGCGTCTTCTTCAAAAGTAAAGACAACCCAAACTACGGAAAATTGCCTTACAAAGAAAGCACTCAAAAAATATCTTGAGAGCATTACATTACTTAAGTTGATAGATTCATTTAAGTTATTATTTGTCCATATATTGAGCATGAAAAAAGGTATTATTCCTGATATTGCCCATAAAGCTATTTCTACTCTATATTCCAACATATTTGAGTACTGTACTTTTAATAATGTTATTAGCTTATTTTTATTTAAATTAAACATTTATACTTTTTCCTTTACTAAAATATTTCCAATTATTTCGTCAACAGGAGGCTCATTTATATATAGATCCTCGATCTCAAATTTGGTAAGAATATTATTTAAAGTAGATTTAATAGAATCTTTTTTAATTGTTATTGTAATTTCTTTTTGATTTTGATTTTTAATATTAAATCCTGAATTGATTAGTTCTTTAGCATCTTTATCCGTCTTGCAAATTATTAGGATATCTTTAACAGGAGATATTTTTTTTAATAGTTTTTCCAGTCTCCCATCATATGTAAGACAACCTTCATGAATACATAGTACCCTCTTGCATAAAGATGTAATATCTTTCATGTAATGACTAGTTAGACAAATTGTTGCATCTGTTTCTTTATTATAAATTTGCAGAAATTTTCTAAGATTCCTTTGAGCATTAATATCTAGGCCTAGTGTCGGTTCATCTAAAAATAATATATTTGGTTTATGTATTAAAGCTGCCAATAATTCTGATTTCATTCTTTGACCTAAAGATAATTTTCTAACAGGTATATAAAGCTCCTTTTCAATTTCAAGCATATCTGACAACTTTTTAATTCTTTTTTTAGCTTCAAATTTTTCTATATCATAAATTGCGGCATTTAAGTAAAAAGATTCTATTGGAGGAAGATCCCAAATTAGCTGTTGTTTTTGCCCCATTATTAAAGTTATATTTTTCAGGAAATTAGACCTTCTTTTATAAGGCAGGTTACCTGCAACCGACAACCGACCTTGGCTTGGGTGAATTAAAC
>QBZF01000013.1 GCA_003282425.1 Prochlorococcus sp. AG-335-A05
TGTTCCTCCAATGTTATTTTTTTATTTTTTAGAAAATTTATATTGAATAATCTCATTAGAGTTTTTTTATTTGAATATTTAAATTATTCATCTAAAGGATTATTTAATTTTAATCAATACATAAATCAAAAACTATAATTTAATGAGTTGATATAAAAGCAAACACTAAGCTGGAGATATAATATTTTGAACAGCACTTTTAGCCAATTTTAAAGGACTAAAAGTATCTCTAAGCAAAATTAAGAGTTTTTCTGCATCTTTAAATTCCAATCTATCATCCTTAATAAGGCTTAATAAAAGGTTTTTTCTTACTTCTGATCCTTTGTGACTTACAATTAATTTCAAACCTGCATTGGCTACTGGAATGAGATCTGCATTAATATTTTCGGTATCCTTAAATAATGTATTTAATAAACTTTCAAGCTTATGTATCTGAATCCTCCCTTCATTATCAAATACAACTTCAAGAAGAATATTTACAATTTCATCTGAATTATCTGTTAAAAGTTTTTTTGCAATATATGGATATGCAATTTTTAAGATCTTAAATTCCGGATCAAGTCTCAAAGCTAAACCTTCTTGACTTACAACAGCTCTAATTATTAGTGCGAACCTACTTGGAACTCTAAACGGATAAGAATACATAAGTTTTGAGAATTTATCAGTTACATTTTTTAAATTAAAATTTCCAACCTCGGCCCCAAATGCCCCCCCAAGAACCTCTTTAAGTGGTTCTACAAGTTGTTCAAGATCTTGTTCTTTGGTTAAGAAACCTAATTTCTGAAAATCTTTAGCCATAAGTAAATATTCTTGGTTAATTAAATGCACAATTGCCTTAATAAGTGTGAGCCTATCTGAATTTGTAATAGTATCCATCATCCCAAAATCAACGTATGCTAAGTATCCATTATCTAAAGTTCCTCCTTTAAGAGCAAACATGTTTCCAGGATGAGGATCTGCATGAAAATAACCATATTCGAATAATTGCTGCAGTCCACTTATTACGCAAGTTCTAATGTAAGAAGAAGGTATTAAATTATTTTGCTCTAAAATTTCTCTGTCCCTTAATTTAACTCCATCAATCCAAGATGTCGTAATAACCTTTTTTGAGGAAAAATCTTTTTCTAATTTTGGTATAAATACATTGGGATTAGATTTAAAAAGATCGGCAAACTTCAATGCATTTTTCCCTTCTTGCTCGTAATCAATTTCATCAAAAAGAGCTTTACCAAATTCATCTATTATTTCTCCAATACTAACACCTATATTAAGTGGTAAAAATGATCCGAAAGTAGTCGCTAAGATTTTTAGAATTACAATATCTCTTCTAATAAGAAAATATAAATTAGGTCTTTGTACTTTTACAGCACAAAAATTATTATTTTTTTTTCTTGCTTTATAAACTATTCCTAGGCTTGCTGATGCAATAGGTTCGTCTGGAAAATCATCAAATAATTCATTAGCAGGAAGTCCAAGTTCATCTTCAATTATTTTTAAAGCTATTTTATGTTTAAAAGGTGGGAGATTATCCTGTAGATTTGTAAGTTCTGTTAGCCAATCTTGCCTTACAAGATCTGGTCTAGTTGAAAGTGCTTGTCCTAATTTAATAAAACATGGACCCAAATCGGTAATAACATCAAAAAGGTATTTTGAAAGATTTTTCTGTACACTCTTACTATTGCTGTTACCTTGAAATAGTATTCTTACTAAAAGAAAAATTAAAGTTAAAAGTATATATAAAACTCTTGGAAATAGTATCCATGGTCTTAGGATCAACCAAATCATATCTCCTTTAGGTGAATATTTTGAATAAGAAGTTGTCATTTACATTTAAAATATTAAAGAAGAATTTGTTTTCAACATATTCTATATGTGCCAATAATACTTTATGAGTATTTCTTCTTTTCTAACTAAAAAGTTTTTAAAATCACTTTTTTTTCCTGCCCACAATAGAGGGAAAGCTTTACCAAAAGGCTTGATTAGATTATTAAAAAAACAACCAGGTTTTTGGGATTTACCAGAACTTCCTGAAATAGGTTCTCCACTATCTAATAGTGGATTAATACATGATGCGCAAATATCAATTTCAAAAAAAGTTAATACAAAAAAATGTTTTTTTGGAGTAAATGGAGCATCTGGTTTGATTCAATCAGGAATAATCGCTATGGCTAATCCTGGTGAATATATTCTTATGCCAAGGAATGTTCATATAAGTGTTATTAAAGCTTGTGCTTTGCAGAATATTATTCCAATATTCTTTGACATAGAGTTTTCTAGAGTAACTGGACATTACATGCCCATCACTAAAAAATGGTTTACAAATGTATTCAATAATATAGATTTTGATAATTCTAAAATTGCAGGAGTCGTATTAGTTAGTCCTTACTATCAAGGATATGCAACGGATCTTGAACCTTTAATAAAAATTTGTCATCTACATAATTTGCCTGTTTTAGTTGATGAAGCCCATGGTTCATATTTTCTTTTTTGTGAAAACTTTAATTTACCGAAATCAGCCTTAAGATCTAAAGCTGATTTAGTAGTCCATTCATTACATAAGTCACTTAATGGACTAACTCAAACAGCAATAATTTGGCATAATGGTAATTTAATAGAAGAAAATAAATTAATCAAAAGCATAAATTTACTGCAAACTACTAGTCCTAATTCTCTCTTGCTTTCTTCTTGTGAGGAGTCCATTAAAGACTGGCTTAATAAGGATAATCTTAATAAATACAAAAAAAGAATTTTAGAAGCGAAATCAATCTACAATGACTTAATTAAAAAAAAGATACCTCTTATTGAAACTCAAGATCCTTTAAAAATAGTACTAAATACTTCTAAAGTTGGTATTGATGGCTTTACTGCAGATAGATTTTTCTATAAAAACGGATTAATTGCTGAATTACCTGAAATGATGACGCTTACTTTTTGTCTTGGATTTTCAAATCAAAAGAATTTTACTTTTTTGTTTCAAAAATTATGGGAAAAGTTACTAATTCATACGAATAAATCAAATGGTTTGAAAGCTATAAAACCTCCTTTTAGAATAGTTCAATCACCAGAAATACCAATAGGAGTTGCTTGGAAAAGTAAGACTATTAGCATTCCTCTAGTTAAATCCATGGGAAAAATTTCTGGAGATATTATTTGTCCTTATCCTCCTGGAATACCTTTAATTGTTCCTGGAGAGAGAATAGACAAGGAAAGAATAGATTGGATAGAGGCTCAAAGTTTGTACAACGAAGATCTGTTAAATTCTTATATAAGGGTCTTAAATAACTAAAAATCAAATATGAGAGTGCGAAGTGGCTTATTAATAGGATTATTTGGTTTAGTTGTTGTTTTATTAGGCGGATGGTATTTCACAATAGCAATTGCATTACTTACCTATATTGCACTTCTCGAATTTTTTAGAATGGCAGAATTCACAGGAATTAAACCAGCCACCAAAACTACGTTATTTTCATGCTTCATAATTACAATTGCCACATATCTAGAAGTTATTGGATTCCTTGATAGAGAAATATACAATTCAATATTACCAATATGTTCAGTAGGAATATGCACATGGTTATTGCTGCAGCCAAAGTCAGGTACTATTTCAGATATTGCAGCATCTATTTTCGGATTATTTTATTTAGGTTTTTTGCCTAGTTATTGGATTAAATTAAGAGCGATACAATCGACTTTAAATAATTCTTCCGATGGAATATTATCCTTTGAAAATATCTCAAATTCAACAGGTCTTTATTTAACATTAATTTCTTGTTTATTAATTGTGGCAAGTGATATAGGCTCTTATTTTATTGGAAAGTCTTTTGGAAAAAGGGCTCTCTCCCCATTATCTCCAAGTAAAACTATCGAAGGTTTGATCGGAGGAATAATATGCTCAATTTCAGTAGCAACCTTTTTTGCGTTTTTACTTAGTTGGCAGAATCCATTCTTAATTGGGATTTTATATGGAATATTAGTTTCTCTTATGGCATTAGTAGGAGATTTAATTGAATCAATGATGAAAAGAGATGCAAAAATTAAAGATTCTGGAACTTTTTTGCCCGGTCATGGTGGAATACTTGATAGAATTGATAGTTATATATTTACCCCTTCAGTCATTTATTATATAATTATAATTTTGAAGTTTTTTAATTAATTCCTAATTATTAACTTTACAGATAAATATATATTTGCTAATTAATTTCTTATATTAAGGTATTTATACTTAGTATTTTTTTATAAAGATAGTAATAACTTGCTTGTATGTATATCCTATTAAATATCAAATTTATATTACATTACTAATAGAAATATTAATAATACTTTTGCTAGGCACAAAAATAATCATAAATAATCTTGCTAGATAATGATGGCAAATCTACATGTGGAAGGTGTCCACAATTTTTCAACCCAATAAAATTTAATTGATCTATTTGTTTTATTTTATTAATTTCTTTTTTACCGAGAATGCGATCATTCTCCCCACAAATAGTTTTAATTGAAATATTTTGCATGTATTTATATGTCCCAGCAAATCCACCACTTTTTGCAAAAGAAGCTAACGAATTTCTCCAGCCAGAGCATCCTAAATGAATTGAGGCAATTTGTTCTTCCATTGAACCAACACTTCTATCTGGATACGCAAAAGCTTGCCTACAAAGACCCTTTCTTACTTGAGATAATCCTAAAAAAGACGCTCCAATTTGGTTTAATGGGAAAGGAATATTTTTGGATTCTCCAAACAAACCCGCTGGAGATAAAAGAATTATCTTATCAATGAGCTCTGGGATTTCCTTCGCCAAGTTTATCGCTACGGATCCTCCCATCGAAGCTCCTACAACCATTAACTTATTTTTTAATTTAAGAGTATTAATAATATCTATAAGATTAGAAGTTATTTCACGTGGATTATATTGATTGGAAGCATTCCTCGGAGAAAATCCAAATCCTAATAAATCAGGAATTATTAATTGGAATTTTTTTTTTAAAAATGGATAAATTCTCCTAAATTCAAGAAAACTACTATCAAATCCATGCAAGAAAAGGATTGGTTGACCTGTTCCTCCCATAACGACTGGAAATTCAGAAGAATTCCATTTTTCGTTAAGCTTTATCCAATTAACGTCATTAGATATATTTAATCCTAATGGATCCTGAATAGAGTTTTTGATTTTTTCAAAATAATCAATATTCAACTTATTAGGATCATTATAAATATTCTTATTCAAAGTATTTATGCTATTTTAATTTTTTGTTTTTCAAATTTTGTAATAGTTTCTATTATATCTTGCTGATTGATTTCAAAAGGCAAAAAATGAATCTCTGATTTATCCCTGCATGTAAATTCAGCTATTTTTTGTATATTATTATTTTCAAAAACATTTATTCCTAAGTCGGCGATAGTAGTTGGTAAATCCAATTTTCTCATTAATTCCAGTAACTGTTTAATAGATTGATTAGCTAATTTATTATTATTTTTAGTTTCTTCTAATCTAAGTTGCAATAATATTCCAACTCCAACAATTTCACCATGTAAAGGCTTATGACTTGAAATTATCTGAGTAATAGCATTATGTATAGCATGCGCTGCTGCAGTTCTACACTTTTCACCACCAATGCCCCCAACCAATCCAGCTGTAAGTGAACATCCCTCTACAACATTACACCAAGCAACATTTTCAATTGACTGACTCTTATAAGCACTTTCTCCATTAATAAGTAATTGGTCTCTTAATACTCTTGATATTTGAATTGCTTGCTGAATAAGTCCATCTTCAATTTTTGAACTAGTCAAAGAAGATTCGTACCATTTAGCTAATGCATCAGCTATTCCACTAGCAAGTGTCCTCTTAGGGGCTGTTTTAATAAATCCGTGATCAAGTACCAATATTTCAGGACAAGACTTCAACTCAATATCTTTGATAAATTGCCCATCTTTTGAATAAATATTTGATAGTGCGGTCCAACCTGCACAAGTAGATGCACTTAAAGGGATAGTAATAGCTGGAATCGATAGTAAGTCTGCTAAATATTTTCCTGCGTCTAAAACTTTGCCTCCGCCTATAGCAATAATTGAATCGCAATTATTTTTAAGTATGATACTTTCTATTCTTTCAAGATCATCATAACAACAATCAAATTGTAAGTTTGATGTATTTACATGAAAATGATTATCATGCAAATCTTTATAAATTTGATGTCTTATGTTCTTTGTTGATAAGCTTCTACCTAGAAGCAAGGGGCGATTAGAAATTTTTTTTATATGTGTCAGAGATTTTTTCCAAGCATTATTTCCCCTAAATATTTTCTCTGGAGATATTAATTGCATATCATAGAAACTATCTAGAAATTAGCCCCTGCCAATTCTTGAGAAGATTCTTCTGAGGAAATATTTACTATAACTTTCTTATTCTCATCTATATCAACTAAAGCTTTATCTCCATCTTTAATTCTTCCTGATAAAACTTCTTCAGCTAAACTATCCTCTAACAAGCGCATGACTGCTCTTCGTAAAGGCCTTGCTCCGTAAGAGGGATTATATCCTTCTTCGACAAGCCTTTCTTTAAAAGCATCAGTAACATTTAATTTTATACCCTTCTCGTTTAATCGAGAAAAAACTTCTTTTAACATTATTTCTGCAATTTCTTTGACCTCATTTTTAGATAATTGTCTAAATACAATTATTTCATCGAGTCTATTTAAAAATTCAGGTCTAAAGTATTGTTTTAATTCCTCATTTACAAGAGACTTTATCCTATTATATTGGCTATCTTCAACAGAATCTCCTGAAAATTCGAAGCCTAAACCTCCACCACCTTTTTCAATTACTTTAGAACCAATGTTAGAAGTCATTATTAAAAGTGTATTTTTAAAATCTACTGTTCTACCTTTTGAGTCTGTTAATCTTCCATCTTCTAGTAATTGTAATAATAAATTAAATACGTCTGGATGAGCTTTCTCAACTTCATCGAAAAGTACAACAGTATATGGTCTTCTTCTTACTGCCTCTGTAAGTTGGCCTCCCTCATTGAAGCCCACATACCCTGGAGGAGAACCAATTAATTTGCTGACAGTATGCCTTTCCATAAATTCAGACATATCTAATCTAATCATGGCTTCTTCACTACCAAAAAAATACGAAGCCAAGGATTTAGTTAATTCAGTTTTCCCAACACCGGTAGGACCTGAAAAGATAAAACTTGCAATTGGCCTGTTAGGATTTTTCAACCCGACTCTAGCTCTTCTAATAGCTCTTGATACTGCTTTAACAGCCTCATCTTGACCTATTAACCTTTGATGTAACGTCTCTTCCATATTAAGAAGTTTGACCGACTCGGTTTCTGTTAATTTCTGAACGGGAACACCGGTCCAAGAAGCAACTATATGAGCTACATCTTCTTCACTTACAAGAGGATCATGAATAAGAGTTTTGTTATTTTCAGTAGTATCGTTAATATTTCTTGTATCATTTTTTTCTGAACTTTCTTTTTTATTTTCCAAAAGCTCTTTTATTTTTGCAGATAATTCAATTTCTTTTTCCCTTAACACGCCTGCCTGATCGAAATTTTGATCTCTTACTGATTCTTCTTTTTGTTTCTGGACTTGTCTTAATTCTTTATCAATTTGTTTCGCTTCGGGAGGAAGTTTGGAATTAATCAGTCTTACTCTACTGCCAGCCTCGTCTATAAGATCTATAGCTTTATCTGGTAAAAACCTATCAGAAATGTAGCGATCACCTAAATGAGCTGCTGCTTCTAGAGCTTCATCTGTGATTTTTAAACGATGATGTTGCTCGTAACGTTCCCTTAAACCTTTTAAAATTTCAATAGTATCAGCAATAGATGGCTCTCCAACCATTACAGGTTGAAATCTTCTTTCAAGAGCAGCATCTCTTTCGATATGCTTTCTATATTCATCAAGAGTTGTAGCACCTATACATTGAAGTTCACCTCTAGCTAAGGCTGGTTTTAATATATTGGCAGCATCAATTGCACCTTCAGCAGCTCCTGCACCTATTAAAGTATGTACCTCATCGATTACTAATATAACGTTACCAGCAGATTTAATTTCTTCCATTATTTTCTTTAGTCTTTCTTCAAATTCACCTCTATATTTTGTTCCTGCGACAAGGAGGCCAATATCAAGAGTTAGAACTCTTTTATCCTCAAGGATATCTGGAATTTCTCCAAGTTGAATTCTTTGTGCTAAACCTTCAGCAATTGCTGTTTTCCCTACTCCAGGTTCACCTATAAGGACAGGATTGTTTTTAGTTCTTCTACCTAAAATTTGAATAACTCTATCAATTTCTGCATAGCGTCCAACAACTGGATCGAGTTTTGATTCACTTGCTAGTTTTGTTAAATTTGTACCAAATTCGTCAAGAGTAGCTGTTTTCAAATTACTCTTATTTGAAGAACCGCCCGAACCAACTTCAGCAGTTTCTCCAAGCATTCTTATAACTTGAGTTCTGACTTTAGTTAAGTCGATTCCAAGATTCTCTAAAACTCTCGCGGCGACACCTTCTCCTTCTCTGATTAAACCCAAAAGTAAATGTTCAGTGCCTATATAATTGTGACCCAATTGGCGTGCTTCTTCAAGAGATAATTCTAAAACTCTTTTCGCTCGCGGAGTAAAAGGGATCTCAACAGCTACAAATCCTGAACCTCTTCCTATTATTTTCTCAACTTCTATTCTTGAGTCTTTTAAATTTACCCCTAGTGATTTAAGCACTTTTGCAGCTACACCTGTCCCTTCTCCAATTAAACCTAAAAGAATTTGTTCTGTTCCAACAAAATTATGACCAAGCCTTCTAGCCTCTTCTTGAGCAAGCATAATGACTTTGATAGCTTTTTCTGTGAATCTTTCAAACATTGAAGTGTTTAATTTCTTATTAATAACCTACCAGTATTAAGTCAATTTTGTGTTCAGAATGAGCTTTTGTGAATACCCGAAAATGTAAATTAATCAAAATTAATTTACATTATTGATGATATAGCAGCTTATTAAGGTGATTTCAGGGATTCTGGTTATCCGCACAAAAAATTTTTTAATAATTATTTTATGAATTCTTTTTCTTTTAAAACAGCATCAGCACCATTTTTATAATAGTTTTTTCTTCTTCCAACAGTTAAAAATTTAAATTTACAATAAAAAATCTCGGCAATTGAATTGGTTTCCGAAACCTCCAAAAGTAATTTTTTTATATTTAATTTTTCACAATCTTTTATCAAATAGTTCATTAGTTGACTTCCATAACCTTTTCGACGAAATTTTGGTTTTATTGAAAAATAACTTATTTGAGCTTCATCAATTATTGTTTGAGCAACATAAATTCCAATTATTTTCTTTTTTAAGAATATTGCAACTACTTTGGTACCAATCTTATTAAACTCACTTTGCCATTGTTTTTTAGTCCATAAACAGATTGTATCTGAATCTAATTCGTAACATAATTCAAATTCTTTTTGATCAATTTCTTTTATTGAGATCATCGAAGTAAATATTTTCTCTCTAAATAATTTTTGAGATTTTTTTAATTATAAATGTTCTGAAAGTTGTAGAATGAAATTATGAAAGAGATTCCCATGAATGTAAAAACATCATTCTTAAAAAATAAAATTCATGAAAATAGTCCCAATAAAAACATAGTTCCTGTTACAACAACTATTAACAGTGACAATAATTTATTTATTGGTGGATGTTCTTTGGAAGATTTAGTAAGAAAATACGATTCACCCCTTTATGTTTTGGATGAGATTACCTTAAGAAATTCCTGTAGAGCATATAAAAAAGCACTAGTAAAATATTATCCAGGACCATCTCTACCGATATATGCATCCAAGGCAAATAGTTCAATATTTATGAGTAATTTAGTAGCATCAGAGGGTTTTGGGCTCGACGCAGTTTCAGAAGGAGAATTATTGACAGCTCTAAAAGGTGGGGTTCCGAATGAAAAAATTGTTTTTCATGGAAATAATAAATCTGATAAGGAAATTGAATTTGCGATAAAAAATAAGATTAAAGTTATTGTAGATAACCACCATGATTTAAAAAGACTTGAAGAGATATCTAATTCTTATAATTACGATATAGAGATAATGGTTAGATTTACACCTGGAATAGAATGCCATACACATGAATACATTAGAACAGGTTCTTTTGATAGTAAATTTGGATTTGGAATCGAATCACTAGCTAAGCTATTTGAAGTTATAAGTAAAACTAAACACATTAAATTAACAGGATTACATGCTCATATTGGTTCTCAGATTTTTGAACTAGATCCTCATAATGACCTTGGCAAAATAATGGTAAATGTCATTTTACAAGCTAAAGATTTTGGTCACAACATAAAAGAACTTAATGTAGGTGGTGGTTTAGGAATTAAATATACAGAGGAGGATGATCCTCCTTCTATTGATGAATGGATTAAAACAGTATCATTATCTGTTGTAAAAGCCTGTGATAAAAATAATTTAAACTTACCAACACTTATGTGTGAGCCGGGTAGGTCTATAGTTTCAACAGCAGGAGTAACTATATACAAAATTGGCTCATTTAAAGAAGTCCCTGGGATAAGGACATACTTATCTGTAGATGGCGGTATGAGTGATAACCCCAGACCAATTACATATAAATCAAATTATTCAGCTTGTTTGGTAAATAACCCTTTAAATAGTAATTCCAAAAATAAATATACAGTTGCAGGAAAGCATTGTGAATCTGGAGATGTCTTATTTAAAGAACTTGAACTTGGTTATTGCGAAACAGGTGACTTGATATGTGTTTTTGGCACTGGAGCATACAATAATTCTATGAGTTCTAACTATAATAGGATACCCAAACCTGCTGCTATTTTAGTTTGCAATGGAGAAGCAGAGATTATTCAGAAAAGAGAAAGTCCACATGATCTTCTAAAATATGACGTCCTTCCTGATCGCTTTATCAAACAAAGTTAGGTACATTTAATATAATTTAAATTTCGATGTGAATTTTTGGGGGTTTATAAACTTAAAATTTTTACTAGACGTACTATTTGCTCTAGGATTTGGTCTTTTATTATTTTCAAGAGTTAAAGAACAACGCACGCTGTGGTTACTAAGAGGGTATTTATTCTTAGTTTCTTTTGCTTGGTTTATTCAAAGATATGCATATCTTCCTCTAACTTCAAAATTAATTGATGCAGTAGTACTTGCTTGCTCTCTGTCTTTAGCCATCCTATGGCAGGGTGAACTTCGACGATTAATGGAATTACTTGGGACTGGAAGACTAGCTGTATTACTAGGCAACCCACCTAAAGAATTTAGAGCAACATCTACGACAGTTAACCAATTAGTTGATGCCGCAGGAAAGCTATCACAAAATAGAAAAGGAGCTTTAATAGTTGTAGATTTAGGAAGCGATTTAAGACCAGAAGATTTTTTATATTCAGGTATAAAGATTGAAGCAAAATTGTCTACAGATCTTTTAATAAATTTGTTTGCAACAGATACCCCCTTACATGATGGAGCAGTCTTAGTAAAAGGTAATAAAATAGTTTCAGCTGGAGTAATATTACCTCTATCAAGGCAAGGTATTAGTAGATACGGAACAAGACATCTTGCCGCATTGGGCATTACAGAAAGGTTTGACAGATGTATTTGTATTGTTGTCTCTGAAGAAACAGGCACTTTATCATTGGCAAATCAAGGAAAACTAGAAAGACCTATTACGAGTAGCAGATTACAAGAACTTCTCATAAATTTAGTAGGAAATCAAAATACGTCGGGGACTCCAAAATCATCTTCGAACAAAACCAATTCTTACCAAAAAACAAATACCAATGATACTATTACAGTTGAAAAGAAGTTAGACAACACAAATACTATTCAAGATTAGCTTATGAGATTTAATAACTTGCAAACAAAAAAAACTAATATAGATTTATCTAATGAACTAGACAAGGATAGAATTCCAGAACACATTGCAATAATAATGGATGGCAATGGGAGATGGGCTACAAAAAAGGGGTTACCTAGATCATATGGGCATAATAAGGGTGTTAGCGTTCTAAAGGAAATTATTAAGGTATCTAAGAACATTGATTGTAAAGTTCTAACGGTTTATGCCTTTTCAACTGAGAATTGGATTAGACCCTCTAAAGAGATTGATTTTCTTATAAATCTGTTTGAAAAAGTTTTGAAAAAAGAAATTTCTGAGATACATCAAGAGTCAATAAAAATTAAGTTTATTGGTGATTTATCCCCATTTCCTAAGTCATTAAAATCAATAATAAAAAAATCAGAGGCTCTTACTAATAATAATAAAAAGTTTACATTAAATATTTGTGTAAATTACGGAGGTAGGCAAGAAATAGTAAAAGCTGCTAAAGAAATAGCAATCAAATCTTCCTCAGGTGAAATAAAACCCAGTGACATAGATGAACAATTATTTAATTCAGAACTACTAACTAATGGGAGCAAGGATCCTGAACTACTAATACGAACTAGTGGTGAAAAAAGGATTAGTAATTTTCTTTTATGGCAATTAGCTTATTCTGAAATTTATATAACTGATGTATTATGGCCAGACTTTACTAAGATTGAATTTTTAAAAGCAATAATAGATTATCAATCGAGGAATAGGCGTTTTGGAGGTATAGAATCATTATCAAATGAATCTTTTGAAGATTCTTATTATTCTTCCCTACGCAAAAATGATTAATTCAGATAATCAAAAATTTAGCGAAATAAGATTTGATTGGGAAAGAGAGGAGATTTTGGAAATATTAAATTACCCATTGATAGATTTAATGTGGGAAGCTCAAATTATTCATAGAAGATTTAATCAATATAAAGTCCAACTAGCCTCTCTTTTCAGTGTAAAAACTGGCGGGTGTGAAGAGAATTGTTCTTACTGTAGCCAATCAATTTATAGCTCTAGTCAAATAAAAAGTCACCCTCAATTTGAAGTTGAAGCTGTTATAAATAGAGCGAAAACAGCAAAAAAAGAGGGTGCAGATAGATTTTGTATGGGTTGGGCTTGGAGAGAAATTAGAGATGGCAAACCTTTCAACTCAATGATCGAAATGGTTAAAGGTGTAAAAGAACTTGGAATGGAGGCATGTGTAACCGCGGGGATGCTTACAGATGAGCAAGCACTGAGACTTGCCGATGCCGGGCTAACCGCATACAACCATAATCTCGATACAAGTCCTGAATACTATAAAAATATTATTACGACAAGAACTTATCAGGATAGATTAGATACTATTAAAAGAGTAAGAAATGCAGGGATAAATGTATGTTGCGGAGGTATTATAGGTCTAGGAGAAACTAATGGAGATAGAGCATCTCTTTTAAAAGTCCTCTCAAACATGAATCCTCA
The DNA here is from genome assembly GCA_003282425.1 of Prochlorococcus sp. AG-335-A05. Lineage (GTDB taxonomy): Bacteria > Cyanobacteriota > Cyanobacteriia > PCC-6307 > Cyanobiaceae > Prochlorococcus_A. The sequence goes on from QBZF01000013.1 coordinate 13,363, forward strand.
CCCTGAAAGTGTTCCAATTAATTCACTGGTAGCTATAGAAGGAACAGGTTTGGAGAAAAAAAAAGAAATTGATTCTATTGAAATGATAAGAATGATCGCAACTGCTCGAATTCTTATGCCAAAAAGCAAAATAAGATTAAGTGCTGGAAGGGAAAACTTAACTAAAGAAGCTCAGATTCTTTGTTTTCAATGCGGAGCAAACTCTATTTTTTATGGAGATGAATTATTGACAACCTCAAATCCATCTTTTCAACATGACAGAAAACTACTTAAGGATGTAGGGGTTTTATTTAATAAAGATTTTGAGTATTGTGATAAAACTGCTACCACAGTATGAATAATATTTATAAGATAGTTTCGCTCTATTCTTTCTTCACATTTCAAGAAAATTCAATAATTGAACTCAAAGAAAACTTATTTAGTATTGAGAAAAACAATGATCTTTCAGGCCTATTAATAATTGCGAGAGAGGGTCTAAATGGAACCATTTGTGCTGAAAAAGACACTATTGAAAATATCCTAAAGTTAATCAAAAACATTGTTGGTAACAACAAATTAAATATTAAAGTTAGTTATTCAAAACAGAAGATTTTCAAAAAATTAAAAATAAAAATCAAAGATGAAATAGTAACTATGGGCGTCCAAGAAATAAATCCATCAAAAGATTCCGGAACTTATATTGACTCATTTCATTGGAATAAATTAATTAAAGATAAAAATACAATCGTCGTTGATACTAGAAATCATTATGAAGTATCTATAGGAAGTTTTAAAAAGTCAATCAATCCAAATACGGAAAACTTTAGCGAGTTTCCTGAGTGGGTGGATGATAATTTAGGGAAGTATTTAGGCGACGATAATTCTAAAAATATAGCTATGTTTTGTACTGGAGGTATTAGATGTGAAAAAGCTACTAGCTTATTAAAAAAGAAAGGTTACAAAAACATCTTCCATTTACAAGGCGGGATACTAAAATACCTCGAAGACATGCCAAAGGAAGAAAGCATGTTTGAAGGAGAATGTTTTGTTTTTGATAAAAGAGTGGCTCTAGATCACGAATTAAAACAAGGTTCTTACTCAATTTGTTATGCATGTGGGATGCCAATTTCTATAGAAGAGCTTAAGAATAAGGAATACCGAGAAGGTATTCAATGTCATTTTTGTGTAAACAAATTTAGTGATAATGATAGAAAAAGATTTGAAGAAAGGCAAAAGCAAATAAATAAACTAAAAGAGAAAAATCAAAAAGTTTATAAGGATTAATTGATAATAATTATGAAAGTTATAGAACTACAAACTATTGCATTATCCTTAGGCCTAACTATAAAAATACAAGTAAGTGAAACTCTTGGATTATGTTTTTTTAAAATTGTTATCGCCGAACGAACAGATAATATCGTAAAGATTTGGGGAGAGATGAAAGGTTGGACTTACCTTAATAAGAGGGGTATTCAACTTGATACATTAAGGATCCTGAGTAACTCTCCACCTTTTGTTTCGGAATTAATATGGGCATCTACCATGGCTTGGGCAATAGAAATGAAAGTTAGTAAAAAAGCAAGATTATTGGCTATTTATGATACCGAAGGATATAGTAAAAAACTTGTCAGATACTTTAAGATTATTGGATTTAAAGTTGTAAAAGAAGTTGGCTCTAGTCCAATTGACCTTTTCTTAAGATTAATTTGGGGCGGTGCGGGAACACTAATGAGGGGAGACTGTTCTTTTGTATTAAACAATATGAAAGAAAAACTTTCTTTGATTGAAACGGTCTAACCAGCGTGATAGCTACTTCTAACTAAAGGTCCACAAGATACTTTTTTAAAACCCAATTTCTTACAAAAACTTTCTAAATATTCAAACTCCCTGGGTTCCCAATATTTCTGAACGGATAAATGCTTCAATGAAGGTCTTAGATATTGTCCAATTGTAATTTGATCACAATCAACTTTTTTCAGATCGAGAATCGTAGTTTCTATTTCTTCTAATGTTTCTCCTAAACCCAGCATTATTCCTGATTTTGTTTGTATATCAGGAGCAATAGACTTTGATTTTTCTAATAGGCTAATTGAATTTTTATAGTTTGCTCCTCTTCGAACTTCTTTTTGAAGTCTCTCCACTGTCTCAAGATTATGATTAAAACAAATTGGCTTTTTTTCTAGGATCTTTTTAAGTCTTCCTTTTTGAAGTTTATCTTTATCTTCAAAATTTTTTCCACCTCCCCATAAATCAGGTGTAAGAACTTCAATTTGAATTTTTGGATCAATTTTTCTAATCTCGTTAATCGTGGTAACAAATAAATTAGCTCCATGATCGGGGAGGTCATCTCTTGCTACTGATGTTAATACTACATATTTTAATTTAAGGATTTTCACCGCTTCTGCGACTTGAATGCCTTCATATTTATTAATTTCACTAGGTTTACCTTTACTTACCTGGCAGAAAGCACAAGCACGAGAACAGATCGAACCTCCAAGTAAAAAAGTAGCTGTTCCTGAGGCATAACATTCGGCCCTATTTGGACATCTCCCTTCTTCACAAATTGTATGTATATTTGACTTTTTTATGAGTCTTTGCATTTTCTCAAATTCTGAGGCTTTACTAATAGGAAACTTTATCCAAGAAGGAAGCCTTAAAATTTTTTCTACTTTCATCTGATTTTTATTTTCCATTTTTAAATAAAATTTGTTCTTCCTTCTAAGGCTCTTGCTAAAGTAACTTCATCAACATATTCAAGTTCACTTCCCATAGGAAGACCATATGCAATTCTAGTAACCTTAGTAAAAGGAGTTAGTAATTTTCCAATGTATAGACTTGTAGTATCTCCTTCAACACTTGGAGTAAGTGCCAGTATTATTTCATCAATATCTGATTTGCTAACTCTCTCTACTAGACTTCTTATCTCTAATAATTCTGGACTAATTGAATCCATAGGAGAAATCAACCCCCCAATAACATGGTATGTGCCTTTAAACTCCCTTGATCGCTCTAAAGCCAGTAAATCTTTAGTTTCTGCTACTACGCAAATTATCTTTTGATTCCTCTCAGTATTTCTACATATTTCACATTCTTCTTCTGAAGTTAAATTAAAACATTTTTTACAATGACCAACATTACTATGTGCCTCTAATAATGCTTTAGAAAAATCTCTAATACTACTTTCAGGTTGTTTTAAAATAAATAATGCCAATCTTTGAGCTGTTCTTGGACCTATTCCTGGAAATTTCTCAAAATGACCAATTAATTTTGAAAGTGGTTTAGTAAAAGTTATCAAGATTAAATTTCCTCTAGAAACAATTTAGACGCATATTATGAAATTGGATATATTTGTTTGCTTTTAATGTCTTATTATATTTTTAGTTAATAATTTCTAACAACAATGAAAAATATGAAAATTAACCCTTTTAAAAATTTACTATTAATAATTTTATGTTTTGCATTAAGTGCATGCAGCGGAGGAATAAATGCAGGATTAGAGGCTTATCAGAGTCCTGATGGAAGATACGCCTTTTTATATCCAACAGGTTGGACAAGAGTAAAAGTAGATGGGGGCCCTGAAATTATTTACCACGATTTAATTAATAGTAATGAGACTCTAAGTTTAGTGGTATCAGATGTGAATAAAGAAGTTGAATTAGAGCAATTAGGGGATCCAAAAGAAGTTGGACAAACATTAATAACCAAGGTCATTGCTCCTGAGGGTTCAGGAAGATCAGTAAAACTTATAGATGCAAATAAAAGAGAAGCTTCTAATCATATTTTTTATGATTTAGAGTATGAACTAAATCTTAATGATCAAGATAGGCATGAACTTGCCACTGTTGTAATAGATAGAGGAACTTTATATACTTTTGCTGTTGGGACAAATGAAGAGAGATGGAATAAAGTTGATGGGATGTTTACCAATGTCATTGAGTCTTTTAACTTCTTAATTTAATTTTTGGAATTATATTTCTAAATACCTACTTGAACATTCCATAAATCTGAATATACATTTTTATTATTTATTAAAAACTCATGTTTTCCAGTCTCAATAATCTTGCCCTTATCTAAAACAATAATATTATCAGCATTTTTGATTGTACTTAATCTATGAGCAATAACAATAGTTGTCCTTTCTTTACTTATTTTATTTAATGATTTCTGAATTAAAACTTCAGTCTCGTTATCAACGGAAGCGGTAGCCTCATCTAAGATCAATATTGGAGCATCTTTTAAAACTGCTCTTGCTAAAGCTATTCTCTGACGTTGTCCTCCTGAAAGTCTTTGTCCTCTTTCCCCAACGATTGTTTTATAACCATCCGGTAATTGTTTAATAAATTTATGAGCTTCAGCAATTTTTGATGCTTTTACGATATCTTCAAAACTAGCATTATTTGATCCATAAGATATATTTTCATTAACAGTTCCATGGAATAAATAGGTCTCTTGACTCACTAAAGATATGCATTTTCTCAATTCTTTTAACTTAATATCTTTTATTGAGATGCCATCAATTGATATTGTGCCTTTATTTATATCATAAATTCTTAGTAATAATTTAATTAAAGTGCTTTTACCTGAACCTGTTAACCCTACAATCCCTATAGTGGTTTTTGCTGGAACTTTAAAATTTATTCCAGATATTGTAGATTTTCTTCCTAGATAATTGAAGGATATATTTCTGAAACTTATTTCTCCATTAATAGTTTTTAGATCTATTTTTTTAGTTCCATCTTTTATTTCTATAGGAGTATCTATAAGATCAATTACTCTATTTATTGAGGCGAGTGATCTTTGAAAGTCATCTAGAACGTGACCAAGGGTGGTTAGTGGCCAAAGAAGTCTTTGAGTTATAAAAACCAAGAAGCTATAAGTTCCTACATTTAAAGTTTTATTCCAAACTTGGAAACCTCCTATTAATAATATTGCAATAAATGCAAATAATATTGCAAATCTTATTAAAGGGATAAATGCAGAGGACAATTTAATTGCAGACTTATTACTTTTTTGATAGCTTAAGCTTTCTTTATTTAGTCTATTTAATTCCCACTTTTCAGTTGTAAAACTTTTAATTGTAAGAATTCCTCCAAGATTATTATTTAATCTTGAGGCTAATAATCCAGCTTTAGATCTTACATCTTTATATTTTGGAGCAAGTCTTTTTTGAAATCTTATTGATCCCCAAAATATGAAAGGGATTGGAATAAAAGCAAATATTGCTATTTGGGGTGCTACCCAAAGCATTGTTCCTCCTATTATTATGACTGATACAAATAATTGGATAATTTCATTAGCACCATGATCTAAAAATCTTTCAAGTTGATTTATATCATCATTTAAAATAGAAAGTAGTCTACCTGTATTATCTCTATCAAAGAATTGCATATCTAATTTTTGGATATGATCATAGGCTTTAATTCTTAGTTTATGCTGAGAAATTTGAGCAAGATTTCTCCATAAAACTGAATACAGATATTGAAAAAAAGATTCTCCTGACCAAACTATTCCAGATGCAAATGCAAGAAAAAGTAGTTGTAATGGTACATCTTTTATACCAAAGCTGCCTATCCATGAATTCTGCTCTTTAACAACTATATCTACAGCGAGTCCAATAATTACCGGAGGAGCCAAATCAAGGATCCTATTTATTATTGAACTTAAAAAGGCAAAAAAGAGTAAGCGCCTTTCTTCTCTTAAATTAAGATAGAGTCTTGCTATGGAATTCTGATTATTTGAAGATATCATTATAAATTAAATTTTTTCTTAGTTTCTAACTTACATTTAATAATTGAATTTTGATGGCTCTTACTATTTGAAAATTCCCTTAGATAGCAATCACAAGTATCTTTAGCAATTTTTTCGTCATAGTTTAAATTAGCTTTTGACATTTCCACCTTAAAACTTTCAATACAAAATAAATTTATAATCGAATCTTTTGGTGTTTCAGCTAAATATTCAGAATTTATAAATCCCGACAAAAGAAAAAAACTTACTAGAACAAATTTTTTTTTTGAAATAGACCCCATAACCCAAAGTTAATTCCTTATTCTTAAATTTTTTAATTTATTCCTCACTTCACCATGCAAATCTCTTGGTAAATCTACCAAGCTATATTCATTAAATATTTGTATCTTTCCAATTGATCTTCCACTAATATTAGTAGAGGTACAGATAGAAGAAATAATATTTGCCACTCTAACTCTATCCATTTTGCCAAAATTAAATTTATAGGTTTCAAAAGGTTCATTTTGATAATTATTTCTTCTATTTGTATTTCTCATTCGATTATTTCCATTTCCATTTCTATTTGATCTATTACGATCAGAATTATTTTGTCTATAAAGCCAAGACTCATCTTCGTTAATAAAAAAGGATTTATTACCTATTGCTAAATTAATAGCTGCCATTGCTATATTTGAATCTTCCATAGAATACTTTTCTCTTAAGGTATCTAGAATATCGATCATCAAAGCTTTTTTTTCTTCATTATTATCTTGATCTAAAGAGCTTTCATTCAAATTTGTTATTAATTTCCCCATTCTTTTTTCATTAATTATTTTATTATTAGGTATCTCAATTTCTTCAATTTTATTTCTTGTTGAATTTTCCAAGTTCCTAAGAAAATGTTTTTCTCTTTGATTTACAAATAAAATTGCTTCACCAGACCTACCTGCTCTCCCTGTTCTACCGATTCTATGAGTGTACGTTTCCTTATCAAAAGGAAAATCGTAATTAACAACAAGTTTAATCCTTTCAACATCTAGGCCTCTCGCAGCGACATCAGTGGCAACAAGAATATTAATATATCCTTTTTTTAATCTATCTACTGTATTTTCTCTTTGATTTTGAGGAATGTCACCATTAAGAACTGCCACACTATGTCCTGAGTTTTCTAGAGCTTCCGCAATTGAGGTAGTAAGTAATTTAGTCCTAACAAATATTATTACTCCTTCATTTGTAATTTCTAATATTCTCTTTAGAGCATCTAACTTATGATGCCTTTGAACATTAATATATTTTTGAGTAATTAATTGAGTTTCTTTCTTAACGCTTTTAATAAGTATTTCGGCTGGATCATTTAGATATTTTTTTGCTATATTTCTTATCTCATTTGGCATTGTTGCAGAGAACAAAACCATTTGTTTGTTTTCTGGAAGTTTATCTATAATCCATTCAATATCTTCAAGGAATCCCATTTTTAACATTTCATCTGCTTCATCAAGAACAAGACAACTTATATTATTTATCTTAAAAGTTCCTTGTCTTATATGGTCCATTATTCTCCCAGGAGTGCCGACAACAATGTCTGTCTTTCTTTTAAGTGATGAGATTTGATTCCTAAAATCAGTTCCTCCATATATTGCTAATGTCCTTAAATTAGTGGATTCAGTACTATAACTTTTAAAAGAATCTGCTACTTGAGTAGCCAATTCTCTTGTTGGGGTCATAACCAAAACTTTAGCGTTTGATTCTTTGTTATTTTCGAGCTTTTCTATTAATGGGAGAGCAAAAGCTGCAGTTTTACCTGTACCAGTTTGAGCTTGTCCTAACAAATCTCTTCCAAGCATTAATTCTGGAATTGCTGCTTTTTGTATAGGTGTAGGAGTTTTGTATCCTTTATTTTCTAATGAATTTAATATTAATTTATTAAACCCAAAGCAAGCAAATCCATTATCAATATCTTCTTCTTTATGAGAACTTTCATCTTTTGTAACTACTGATTTATTTTCTGATTCAAATGAGTGATCATTAGAGATATTATCTATCCCCAAATTATCATCATTTTTCTCTACTAATTGATTGTCTTTATTTGAAGTCATTAAAATGCCTGATTATCTACTGATCAGGCATTCAACATTTATCTAAAAAATCTTAAATTGTTGACTAGCCTTTCAGAGCCGAATTACTAATCTAACATCTGGAGGTAGAGATAACTCTGATTTCTCGAAATTAAAACTTAATTCAAAAAATAAATATCCAAAAATTTTTTTGCTCTTGTAACTGCAGTATAGAGTAATCTCTTCTCATAATTATCTCTAAAAAAAATTAATTTACTATCATCTTTTAAATCTTTCTTGTACTTAGTAATTTGAGGTTTTTGAGTCCATAAAATACTTACTTTTTCAGATTCACTTCCTTGAGATTTATGAATTGTAATAGCTATTGCTGGCACGATGTTCTCTAGATTTGATGGCTCAATAAATTCAACTACAAGATCATTATTGTCATTAAATTTCCTAAACAA